>NZ_JAUBTV010000023.1:86810-87101 GCF_036705145.1 Microcoleus sp. B5-D4
TCCCACACCGACTCCCACAACACCAACTCCCACACCGACTCCCACAACACCAACTCCCACACCGACTCCCACACCGACTCCCACAACACCAACTCCCACACCGACTCCCACAACACCAACTCCCACACCGACTCCCACAACACCAACTGACAACCAACCGCCAGTTGCCAAGAATGCCAACTCCAGCCTCGCGCCCAACAGCAGCCAGTTAGTGACAGGATTGGGAGGAAGCGACCCCGACGGGTCGATCGCCTCTTACACCATCAACACCCTGCCCTCACCAGACCAAGC
>NZ_JAUBTV010000024.1:0-33828 GCF_036705145.1 Microcoleus sp. B5-D4
CCAAAAAGGACGGGCGGGACGCCCATCCCACAATAACAATTAAAATTGTAAGTTATTTAATTCGCGATCCTAAAGCCGTTCCAAGAAATTTCGCAATAATTGCTTTCCCGCAGTCGTCAAAATACTTTCCGGGTGAAACTGCACACCTTCAATGTGCGGATATTCCCGGTGCCGCACGCCCATAATAGTTCCGTCTTCAACCCAAGCCGTAATTTCCAAAACTTCAGGACAACTCTGCTTTTCAATTACCAAACTGTGATAGCGAGTTGCAATCATCGGCGATTCCACGCCCTGAAAAACTCCGACTCCTGCGTGTTCTACCTGAGAAGTTTTGCCGTGCATCAACACGGGTGCAGAAACAATTTTGCCGCCGAATACTTGACCGATACTTTGATGTCCGAGGCACACGCCTAAAATTGGTAGAGTCGGCCCCAATTCTTTGATTAATTCCAGAGAAATTCCCGCATCTTCCGGCCGCCCCGGGCCTGGAGAAATCACCACTGCCGCAGGCTGTAATTGCCTAATTTCTGCTAAGGAAATTTGGTCGTTGCGGTAGACTTGCACTTCGCTGGCTACCGGCAACTCAGCACCGAGTTCTCCTAGATACTGTACCAAATTGTATGTAAAACTGTCGTAGTTATCGATGACTATAATCACGGGTTAAGTTAGATTTTAGGTTTTAGATTTTAGATTTTAGGTTAACTCGCTCCCTGAAAGCAAGGGTTTCAAGATTTTAGATAGATGCCGAAGATAAAAATAGCTGCAATATAGACTAAGAAAACTAAAAATCTCAAATTGGTCATCTAAAACCTAAAATTTTCTGGGCCCAATAAGTTACTGACGGGCGATCGCAATTTGAACGACTGCCCACAAAGGAGGAAGCAGAAGTGCAGCACCGACGATCGTAGCAGCCATTGCTGATACCAGAACCGCTCCAGCACCGCAGTCTTTGGCAATTTTGGCTAGTTCGTGGTAGGATTGCCCGACTGTCAAGTCTACCACGGATTCGATCGCCGTATTCAACAGTTCCATTGCTAAAACTATGCCAATGGTGACGCCGATCACAGATATTTCTACAGGTTGGAGTTGCAAAAATAGCGCGAGTCCGATCGCCAATGTTCCTATAACAGTGTGAATCCGAAAATTGCGCTGAGTTTCAAAAGCATAAGTCAGACCCCCCCAAGCGTATCTAAAACTCGTAGCTAAGCTAGATGCGATTTTCCAGGACAGATCTCGGTTGTATTTCAAGGCTTTTTTAGACTCGTGGACTGTCTGGCTAGAAGAGTCTTGAGGCATGGGCAGAAACTCTGCGATTTGTGATGAAATTGAGGGTCTATCTAGTGTCATAAAGAACCAACTTTAATTTACAGAGATGAATGAAAGCTAAACTTTTCAAATTAACTACATCAAGTCTAGGTAACTTTTCTATGTTTTTACTAAAGTTTTGGTTTAATTTCAGAAAGTTATGTTGGGCTTGACATGATTTGTTAAATCACCATCAACTTCAGTTATGCTGCCAGAGATCGCAAGACCGATCGCCCGCAGCAATATTTCTTGTTGATCGAGCATTTGAGTCAGACTTTCTTCATCCGGGTGATCCCAGCCCAAAAGATGCAGAAAACCGTGGGCGGCCAGCCAAGCTAGTTCGGTCTTCAGGGGATGTCCTTGCTGCTGGGCTTGTCGGTTCGCTGTATCGATCGAGATAACGATATCACCCAAGTATAGGGGTTCAGATGACTGCATTTCCTCTAGCTGAGGACAGTCTACCTCTAGAGATGCGAAAGCTAGTACATCGGTCGATCGATCAAGCTGGCGGTACTGGAGGTTGAGCGCTTGCATCTCCGTATCGGCGGTTAAACGCAGACTGACTTCGTAGCCGGGAGCAACTGGGACATCCTCCTGCTGGTTTTCCAGCCAAACGCTAAACCAATTTTCCCAGGTTTCGGCTGCAATCTCCCCGCTGGCTGCACTCTCAGGGAGGTTGGAAGCGTCGGCTGACTGCAGGGCGTGCCCGTAACAGTCCTCGACGTTCACCTCTATTAACATTTTTTTGCTCTCCTGTCAAGGGATATATTCAATTTTTTTACAAATTCCAATTGCGCGATCGAACGGCAGGGGATTTTGCTGTTGCTGGAAAGATACAGTAATCTGTTAGAGATTGCAACAGGCAGGCAGAACAATCAGCTTAACTCCCGATTAAGAAATATCAAAAACATCAGCAGAAATTAGAGGCTGATTGTTTGAATCCCCAATTAAGAATTGAAATAGCGATCGAGAAAAGCCAAACCCACGAGTACGCCTAAAAGTCCGGCGGCTGTCAAGGCAAAATGAAACAGAGAAGTCGCCCGCTTGCGAACCATGTTCCGCATCGCCAGCTTGACATAACTCGGTGGAGGTGCAGTGTTTGTCGGCGCTGTCGGGGTTTCGGCGGACTCTTCTGAGGCGGGAATTGCTGAGGGAGGTTGACTCATAACGGTTAGTTTAGAAGGTTAACAGAGGGGTTGCTGAGAACAGACTCGTCCCGATGTTAACAAATATGTAACGTTTTGTGTAGGCTTTTTTAGCTTTTCGATCGCCCCGGGCCCATTAAAGGGGGATTATACCAACAGATGAATGTGCGATCGCCCTGATAATCAATGCGATATTTTATTTTTATCTTCAGATACACAAGGATAAATTAAATTCCCGATCCGTGTTCCTGTGCGCTTTAACAAAAATTTTTAAATTGTCAAGTCGCACAATCAAGCGACACTCATTTGAGTTAACTCAAATGAGTGTCACCAGAAAAAGCGACTGTTAACCAACCGCGACGGGCAGTTATTCATAGATATAGCCACGGAAAAACAGAAACACAATTTTCCGGCTAAATAACCCAAGCTAAAAGTTAAATTACTCGGACACAAACATGGAAGTTTCCACCTTTGAAATCCTCACCGCACCGATCGCACCTGTGATGGGCATCCCTCCACAACTCATCCCAGTGGCTCGTCGAATCGTTCAGGGATACTTTCTCACCATCTCCAATCTCGAAGCGATCGACTTGCGATATCGGATTGAGTTTACCATCAGCTTACCCGTGCCGGCAGATCCTAATAAAATCTTGCTCAACAACGCTTTCTTAGTTGTTGACGTTGAAGGCAGTAACATCGAGGTACCTCTGACTCAGCAGCCAGGGAAACCGAAGGTATATCGCGCATTTTTCACAATACCCGCTCACAAAACTGCATCTGTTCAATTGTTGCCCATTCTGCCAAAAACTCTGACTCCAGGTTTGCTGGAAGTGCGCGGCTATGTCTCGCTATTTGTGCCAGCGCGTTCCATCTTTCCAAAGCCTCAACCCCAAAGCAAGAAACCAGTCAAGGTGTTATTGAATCCCGAAATTCGCGGTACTTTCTTGCCAAACGATTTCCCGTCAGCAACTCCAACTTCACCGGACTTCGATCAAATTAATTACACTTTAGCGATCGCCAGTGGAAAAGGCTTGAACGAGATTACGCCTGAACCAGGTAAACCAATTATCATCGATTTACCAATTGTTGGCCCAATTTTGGAAGAGTTACGCAACGGTAATTTGGACTTGGCTACTTTGGAAGCAGACAATTCAGAAAAAGCTCAAATGCTCGTGCAACTGCTGGCCCAACTCGATGCCAATGATGTCAATTTGAAAGAGCTAAATACAGTGATGGATAAATTCGATATTCCTGTCAGAATGTCTCGCGGCTAGAACTGTTAAATGGTAAGTAACTGTAGGGTGGGCAATGCCCACCTTACGTTTAATTACCTTTGATTACGTTTAATTAAGCCTACTTATACACTCACTGAGCTTTATTCAAATGTCGAACTCATTTAAATTTCAGCCTGTTTCTTTTAGTTGGGTGGCTGTTCATCCGCAGCCAAAAGGTGTGGTTCAATTTATTGGTGGAACTTTTTTTGGTAGTTTACCAACTTTGTTTTATCGATATTTTTTACACCAGTTGTTTGAAGAAGGTTATACCGTAGTTGCTTTGCCGTTTAGATTTACTTTTCGTCACTGGCCCATCGCTATTGGGTTATTAAAAGAGCAGGAGATTCTGAGAACAGAACTGACCCAAATTTCTCAAAGATTAGGCTATGAAAGCGAAATTTATCAAGAACCATCGAGTTATTTTTGGGTTGGTCACAGTCTGGGATGCAAGTACATTGCTCTTTTAGAATTTTTAAGCGACGATCGGTATCCAAATATTGTGGAGAAATTCTGCGATCGCCCTGACTACGAACGGATTCAAAGGTTAATCGAAAATCTGGGCATCGACCGACCTTCAATTAAAGGCCAGCCGTCCTTATTAATTGCTCCTGATATCAGCAATACAGAGAGCGCTATTCCAGTGCGATCGCTAGCAAAAATGTTAGACAAATTCCGCTTAGGAGTGCTACCAACCAGAGAACAAACTCAATGCTTTATTGCTAATAGTTCTCTGTTTAATTTGACTGCAATAATTTCTTTCGAGCGAGATGATATTGCTGGTTCTACCAATGATATTAAGAAAAGTCCAGAACAACAAAAAAACAGCGATGTACTTTGGCTCATACAACAGCTAAGTAATAGAAAATTGCCTTTATTGAGCCAGGAAATAGAAGGCAAACATTTAGAGCCGATTGGTCTCAAAATCGGTTATTATATTGTTAATCTCAATCCTTGGGAGAAATTCATCAAACCTCTGAAAAGCCGATTTCTTGAATATTGGTCTGTTCATTTTTTGGAGGCTTTAAAAAAGCGCTTAGGCGCTTAAATATCAGTTGTTATTTGCGATCGCCCTTTAACCCTCTTTCCCCCAACAAAACATCCGCCCAAGCAGCATCTGATTCTGAAAGCGCAGGAACTGGTGTGGCGGTGTAATCTATTCTAAAGTCATAGGCGGCGCGATCGTAAACCCCATTTAATAACGCTTGTAAATCTACAATTGGTTCCGCATCACTCGCTCGCAAAGGCAAGGGAAACTGAGGAATCATATCCGGTAAATTGAAAAGGTACAAATCTGCCAAAGGCCTTTGATTTCCGCGACTCACTAAAATTCGATAACTTGCCTCAATATCGTTATCAAAAACTGGTAGAGGTTGGTAACTTCGCAGCAAGTCAATCTCAACCAGATTAGTGCGACTACCAAACACCTTTTCTCGCTTTGCTTCATACATTTCTCGCCCTTTACCAGGGCGCTTATTGGCAGGTGACAGCACTTCAAGCACTGTCACAACTTCCCTAGTTGCTGTATCTCTTACCTCTAAATATGCTTCCCTAAATTCCACAGGTACTGGCAGTCTTACTTTCAAAGCTGTCACAGGCGGTGCGGCAACTGCAACATTAGAAGAAGTAGGGTTGGTTGGACTAGGAGAACGCTGCACAGTCACATCAGGAATCCCCACTAATAGGGAATTGTCCCCGCTAAGCTCATAAACTCTTTTTTCAATATCGACGATATATTTGGGCAGCAACTGCGGCACTAATGATTCAAAAATGCTACTAATTAGCAAGTGATGTACTTGAGGCCATAATTCAGGACTTTCTAAATAAGGATTCATCCCTGGAAATGGATTAGTCATTGATTTAACTCCTGTTAATTTACCTACTTGTATTATCCCCTTAACCCTCTCTCTCGCAACAGAGAATCGGCCCAAACAGCATCCGTTTCTGACAGCGGGGGCACTGCATCGGCTGTGTAATCAATTTCAAAATCATAACCTGCGCGATCGTATACTTGATTAATCAGCGCCTGTAAATCCAGAACCGGCTCTACATCTTCGGGACGCAAAGGCAAGGGAAATGCAGGAATTGTATCGGGAAGGTTAAATAAGTATAAATCGGCGATCGGGCGTTGATTGCTGCGGCTGACTAAAACGCGGCAGTCGCTTTTATGGGAATGTCCGAAAACTGGCAAAGGTTCCCCACCCCGCAACAAGTCTATTTCGACTAAATGGGTACTGCTATCAAATATTTTATTTCGCTTATTGTCATACTTTTCTCGACCTTCCCCCCGGCGTTTATTTGCAGGCGAAAGCACTTCAAGAACCGTGACAACTTCCTTGGTTGTCATATCGATTACTTCTAAATATCCTTCCCTAAATTCTTCCGACACTGGGATTCTGACTTTTAAAGGCTGCACAGTTCGGGAAGCGACGGCGACAGCATTAGATGCGATCGCACTTGCGGGACGGCGTTTCTGTTGGATAGAGACATCAGGAATCGCTACTAATAGAGAATTTTCACCTTTGATTTCGTAAATTCGCTTTTCAATAGCGACGCGGTATTTAGGGCGCAATTGCGGAGTTAACGACTCCTTAATCACACTAATCAGTAAATGATGGACTTCTGGCCAAAAATCAGGATGTTCTAAATAAGGATTCATCCCCGGAAATGGATTAGGCATGAGCGTACTTCCCGTTTACCACTACTATTTTAGCAGCTCAATTAAAAAAACGCAGACAATATCAACATATCATCTGCGTTAATCCGCGTGCATCTGCGATTAAAATTCCCTAAAAATTGCCATAACTGCTAATAGCAGCCTGCAACCTTCCAATCACTTCATCAACCGAAATCGCCCCCAACTCCCCAGAAGCCCGCGTCCGAATATTCAAACTATTCGCCTCAACTTCCTTCGCACCCACAACACCCATCACCGGAATTTTATCCTTCTCAGCATTGCGAATCAACTTGCCCAAACGCTCGCTATCCTCATCAGCTTCTGCGCGAATATTTAGCGCCTTCATCTTCGCCGCCACTTCCTTTGCAAACGGCAAAAACTCCGCGCTGACAGGCAACAACCGCACCTGAATCGGCGCCAACCACAGCGGAAAATCGCCCGCATACTGCTCGATCAAAATCCCGATCAAGCGTTCCAAAGAACCGAAAGGAGCGCGGTGAATCATCACCGGACGCTTGCGAATGCCGTCTTCAGCAACGTATTCCAAATCAAAACGTTCTGGCAAATTATAATCTACCTGAACAGTTCCTAATTGCCATTCTCTATCCAAAACATCTTGGAAAATGAAATCGAGTTTCGGCCCGTAAAAAGCCGCCTCCCCAATTCCCTCAAAATAATTCATTCCCAAAGTTTCCACCGCGCGGCGGATTGCACCTTGAGCCTTTTCCCAAGCTTCATCGGAACCGATGTATTTCTCTAAATTGTTCGGATCGCGGAAACTCAAACGCGCTTTAAAGTTTTTCAGTTGCAGACTCTTGAATACTGACAGAATCAAATCCACCACATTCAAGAATTCAGCATCCAACTGTTCCGGCGTAACAAATAAGTGAGAATCATCCACCGTAAAGCCGCGCACCCGCGTTAAACCGCCCAATTCTCCCGATTGTTCGTAGCGGTAAACTGTGCCGAATTCCGCTAAGCGCATCGGCAATTCTCGATAGGAACGCAATTCGCTTTTGTAAATTTGAATGTGAAAAGGGCAATTCATGGGTTTCATCACAAAACCCTGTTCGTTTGCTGCTGCTTCCTCATCCTCCGCCATCAGCGGAAACATATCTTCTTTGTATTTCTGCCAGTGTCCAGAAATTTTGAACAAATCGACTCTGGCAATGTGCGGAGTCACTACTTGCAAATAACCGCGCTTGATTTGTTCTTGTTTCAAGTAATCTTCTAAAATACTTCTCAAAACAGTGCCTTTCGGCGTCCACAAAGGCAAACCAGGCCCCACCGCATCGGCAAAGATAAACAAGCCTAATTCTTTGCCTAATTTGCGGTGATCGCGCCTTAATGCTTCTTCTTTGCGGTGTTTGTATGCTGCTAGCTGTTCGGGGGTTTCCCAAGCAGTGCCGTAAATGCGCTGTAACTGAGCTTTGGTTTCGTCGCCGCGCCAGTACGCGCCTGCTAGGCTTTCTAGCTCGATCGCCTTTGGATTCAACTCACTGGTATTATCCAAGTGAGGCCCGGCGCACAAATCCCACCATTCCTCGCCCAAATGGTAAAGAGTAATCGGTTCGATCAAACCTTCTAAAATTTCTAATTTGTAAGGTTCGTTAATCTCCTTAATTCTACGTTCCGCTTCCTCGCGGCTGACTTCTTCCCGAATTACAGGCAATTTACGGTTGATGATTTTGATCATCTCTTTTTTAATGGCTTTTAAATCCTGTTCCGTAAAAGGTTCGGGAGTGTCAAAGTCATAATAGAAACCGTTTTCAATCCAAGGGCCAATGGTCACTTGCGCCTTGGGAAATAACTTCTGCACCGCCATCGCCATAACGTGGGAGGTGGTGTGGCGAATTTTTTTTAGTGCCTCCGACTCACTCGTGCGGGGCAACTCAATTTTAGCGGACTCTTCTGGAGGGGACATGGATTGTGAGCTAGACATCGGCTGAATTAGCAATTAATTTAGTTGCAGTTGCTTCTATCTTACTCAGATTGGGACAGTAAGCGCCGACTTCCGGCAGGGGGACACTCCGGGAAATTAGGTCATTCTGGCCCGCGCAGGGGATTGGCCCGCGCAGGGGATTGGCCCGCGCAGGGCATAGTTTTTTTCTTCCTTCTTTCTTCTTCCTTTCATCCGTTACATCCGTTACATCCGAAGAAAGCGAATCCGTTGCCGAACTTCCTTCTCCTATGAGCTATTGCTAGCGAGTCTGAGCGGATATTGCAGAATTTGGGGATTTCGACTCAAAAATCGCTGCTGACACATTTAAATTTATTCACACCCACCTGCTAATTGTTGTTAAATTATTAAAATTTTGTTAGAAATATGTTACAATATGTAAAGACCGTCTAAGACTATAATAGATAAATAACCCAATTTTGATCCATGCTTAATTCCAACTTGCCCGAGCCAGAATTGCTCAAAGCGTTACTGGAACCGCTGTTAGAGGATTTCACTTACTGGTTCGATCGATCGGCAAAGCTCTTAGAAACTGAGGAAATTCCCTTTCTGGGCGACGAAGATCAATCTGACTTGCTGGCGCGAGTCAAACAGGCTCAGCAAGAAGTAGGCGCTGCTAAAGCTCTATTTCAAGCAACCGGAGGTCAAGTTGGGATTGAAACAGCAGCACTGATGCCGTGGCACAGACTGCTCGCCGAATGCTGGCAAGTATCGGCGCGCTTTCGCTCATGGCAGTCAGCTCCCCCTGGAAAATAAGGAAGCGAGTTCAAGTTAAATTTGCAGTCAAATCCCAAAAATGAGGAAATGTGGCTGCTGACTTGACAACCTCCAACAGATTTCCAGTTAATAAGTTATCAGAAAATTGGGTTTAAAACCCCGTCCTTTTAGGAAGGCTTTATTTCCAAAAAGTTGTAAAAGTTTCCCAAATAGTACCCTATACTACAAATAGATACAGGTAGAATAACCGCGAGCATCGAATGGATAACCAACCCCAAAATGACCCGCTTGAGAAACAATAATGTCTCGTGGGTGGCGAAAACCACAAAAACATAGCTAGGGTAGCCATCGCGCACCCATACCAGAAAACTCAAAATCTTAGTAGTTAGATGTACCGTAGGGCATACGGGAACAAAGGGAATGATCCCTTAACGCTTGGGGAGACAAGCCCTCTGGGACTATTCAAATTAGGCTGGAAGCTTCGTTCAATTGGACGGGTTTTTGGTTTAAATATTGCCGAAGGGATGAATAGTTTAAAGGTATGTCAGTGAACCAAGAATCCCCGCGTTTACGGCCGGGAGTGTCAATACTTGCTGAAACACTTTTGTAAATTGCTGTGTGGCTGTTTAGCCCGGAGGAGAAGATAATGTTGCACTTGCTTTATATTTTAGCTTTTACCGTTCTTGCCTTTCTGGCAGTCGGTAACTTAATCCGCAGTCTAGTCACCGTTGGTATGGAGTCCCAGCGCCCTCAACAGTTCAGGGCAAATAATCCCTACCCATCCTATCCTCGCTCTCAACCGGTACCGCATCCAGAACTTTTAGATGAATACGGAAACATAGTCAATGAGCCGCTTTTAGTGATGCGTTCGCTGACTGTCCAAGACGCCCGCGAACAATTAGATGCTCTCTACAAATCATCTCCGGGCGGCAGCGACGAAGGGGGCGAACTAGCCTGATACAACCACAGCCGCAGCATTTATACTTAGGCGCGATGCCTCAAAAAAATATAGGACTTACACGCTAGGTGTCCGAAGCCCGGTTTATTCATAGATGGTGGGTAAAAACCGGGTTTCTTGGGATCAGTCGTCAAAATAATTGGTCGTTAGTTTTTAACTAATGGCTAATTATTTGCGCTTTTTTAAAGTTTAATTACCGATTAACCAGATCGATCGCCAAAAAGCGATAATTATGGCACTGATATCCAAGAGCGAGGATAGTTTGACACTCAAGTACAGGGAAACTAGGAATCGGGGCGGGCACGGCGGAGCGAATTTGGGCGAACACCGGGGTACCCCAGGAGAGCGAAACCGATTTCTTTGTACTTTACTTACCAAGTGCTGTAAATCTATCAGATACTGAAGAAGGATCGCTCTAAATCTCCTATCGATCCTGTTTTGTCATCGGCAAAAATGCACGTTTAAGGCTAGATGATCGTCCCTATTTCGCTACTGGCAGAACTTCTGCAAGCTTTGCCCCAACTGCGGGCACAAATTTATTTCAAATCTTCCATGACAGCCTTGTCTCACGCGATGGAAGACTTAGTTTTGGCGGGTTCCGACGACGAACCGCTAGTCATTGCCAGCTTTCAGCGAGAGCGCTTCTACCGCCAGGAAGCTCACCGCTACCGGCGAATTGCCTCACGCTCGTCTCAGGTATACGTGCTGGCAGCACCGGAAACTGACTTTAAAAATTCCTCGGAATGTCACGAAACTGTGGCGTTTGCACCGGAGGACGGATTGAGTAAAGAGTGGCACTTAGTGGTGCTGGGGCAGCACTACTCAACTTGCCTGATTTGTCAAGAAAAAATTGTGCCGATCGACAACCAGGACGATCGCGGGCCACTGTTGATGGATCAAGCTCGCAGATTTGAAGGAATTTGGACGTTCGATCGCGAGGTAAGCTCCAAAGCGGCGGCATTGTTGCTCGATAGAATTGTCAATTATCGCCCGGAATTGGCCGAAAAGATCGATCGAGCGCGAACTACTTACAAGCTCAAAACCCCGAAAAAAACGAGGAAATCAGCCACTTCCAAAGCCACAAAACCCAACATAAGTACGGGAAAAAGCTCAAAAATTCCCAATCCCAAATTGAGCGATGCTTTTACCGAACGCTTAGTCACCTACTTGCAAGCAGGTCAGCACAAACTACTCAAAGCATACAGCGCCATCGCCGCTCAGGAACGCAAAGAACGCCTGGTAAACTTAATTACCACGGCAATGCGGCAGTCTCTCAACCCACAAGAAATCGTCGAAGTTGCAGTCCAAGAACTCGGCACTGCCCTGTCAGCAAGCCGATGTTTGATTTATCGCTGCAAGGCTGCAGATGTGGCGGTCAAAATCGATCGCGAGTTTTTGGCTTCCGGCGCTAGTTCCCTGCTGGATCAGACTTGGCTGTTGCAGGAAAATCAAATATGGAGCGACGCGGTGGCGCGGCAGGAGCGAGTTTACATCCAAGACACAGCACAACACCCGCTGATTGTCAATACAAAATCCCTGGAAAAAATTGTAAAAAATTGGCAAATAGTCTCTTGGTTAATGGTGCCAGTGCTTTATCAGGGGCGGGTTTTGGGAATGGTGGAAATGCACCAGTGCCGATCGACTTTGGCTTGGGAAGAAGACGAAATTGCATTAGTAGAGGCAATCGCCACCCAACTCGGAGCGGCCTTAATTCAAGCAGAAACCTACGCTCATTTAGAAGAACTCAACCAACAATTAGAAGCATTAGACCGCACTCGCAGCAATCTAATTGCCATCACCGGACATGAACTCCGCACCCCTCTTTCTACGATTCAAGTTTGTTTGGAAAGCTTGAACTCCGAACCAGATATGCCCCCAGAATTGCGGCAAATCATGTTAGAAACTGCCCTCGGCGATGCCGATCGAATGCGGAAACTCGTGCAGGATTTCTTAACTCTTTCTCACTTAGAAAGCGGGCGAGTCCAATGGAATGTAGAATCGCTGACGCTGCAAGAATGCGTTGATTTGGCCCTTAGCAGCGTGCGATCGGGGGGCGGACTCGATCGACAGTTACCGGAAATTATCGCCGAAGTTTCGGCAGAATTGCCTTTAGTGCAAGCTGACGGAGAGTGGTTGGTAGAGGTGCTCTCCAAACTGCTAGACAACGCTTGCAAATTCACCACACCTCAAGGAAGCGTGACCATAAGAGCCAAATGCAACGGTTCTCGGATGGTGGAAGTTCTCGTAGCCGATACAGGGAGGGGAATCGAGGCGAACAGTTTAAAAGTAGTGTTCGATCGATTTTATCAAGAAGAAGGAGCTTTGCGCCGCAGCGCCGGCGGTACCGGTTTGGGATTGGCAATTTGCAAACAGATTGTTGCCGGCTGGGGCGGTAAAATTTGGGTAGATTCCGCAGGAAAAGACCGAGGAAGTGAATTTCACTTCACTATTCCGATTGTTTAGACTAAATTGATACAGCGTATTCAAGGTTTATGAGGTATACCCCAGAAACCGGGTTTCTTTACAGTTCTCGCATGATTACTGATTCTGTTCAATAAACCCGGTTTCTCGCGATCTACATTTACATGGAATATACTGTAAAAAACCTGGTTGGTGGGCGTCTGAGCGCGCAAGTAGCGATCGAGTGATATCAAATCCGGTAGCATCGTCCTGTATTCATCTCTGTATTCTCTCCCTCTGCGTTCTCTGCGCCCTCTGCGGTTAAATCATTCCGATACAACCGGAAACGATATGATATCAAATTCGGCTGCGCTGGCATGATATCAAATCCGCTGCTAACAAATTTGATCTGAGGGGCTATTTAAGCCGGACTTGATATCACATACTAATCTAAAGTCGTCTTGAGACGACTTGAGCTATGAGGCTCTTGTTTCAACCCCTGTCGGACTTAACGACTACTATTAATGCCGATTGCATCGGAAGGATTTAACCACAGAGAACGCAGAGAACGCAGAGAAAGAGAAGAGAGAGATGAATACAGGACGATGCAAAGGTCAAGGATATCACCCTCAATCCTCACCCTGTGAGATCGGCCTTAAAGGTGAGGTGGCCACGCGGTGTTCAGCTTTAAAATATAAAGTATCAAAGCAGATTCAGGATGCGCTTGCCGTTTTCAACCCGGTTTGGCGACACAGTACCTAGGGATGCTGCCGAAAATTAATATCAGTTTAAAAAAAGAATCCAACTGTAGGTAAGCTGCAAACCCCGATAGTAATCAGTCATGCCGAATCTAAAATCTAAAATCTATAATCTAAATTGGTATAAGTCTCCTGTCCACAAGCCGTGACATGGTAAAAGTCGATCGAATCTGTTGAGGCACGGCCAACGCCAGTGTTGATTCGGGAAAAATTGAGAATGCAAATGTTTCGCCCGGAAAAAGTTTTTTTCCAGAAGAATACTCAAACCTAGAGGTTAGCAAAATCGATTATGTCACCTACAACCCAGATGAAATCTACTCAACCTATGGCCAAAAAGCCACAACTACAATTAGGTTCTCAAGGTAAAGCGGTATTGGAACTCGAACAACTCTTAACCAAGTTGCAACTTTATCGGCAGCCTGCTAAAGGAATTTTTAACCAAGCAGTTCAATTTGCGGTGAAACTGTTTCAGTTTCGGGTTTTCTTGTCGCCGGATGGCATTGTCGGGCCGCTGACTTGGCAGGCGCTTTATACTGCTGCTCCAGTTAATATGCCGATACTCAAATTAGGCAGTTCTGGGGAAGCAGTCGCTACTGTTCAGGAAGTTCTCAAAATTTCCAAGCATTATGGCGGAAAAATTGACGGCGACTTTGCTACTTTGACGGACAAAGCTGTTCGCGCATTTCAAAAAAGCTTTGGGATTGAGGCCGACGGGATTGTAAATCAAGAAACTTGGACTGCTTTGAGCCAAATTCCGCGCGGCTATGACCCTAAGTGGTTCTTGACTTAGGGTTGACGCGGTAAATTGTGCGATCGTGTGTGGGGGGAAATTGGGGGAATGTGCGATTATTCGGGTGCCCCACAAGCACCAGAATAATTGCTGTTTTTTTTTGATTATTTTTTCGGGATTCGTGCTGCCTAATTTGGTTTTATAACTTTGGTGAAAATTACCAATTATCAACTATTAATTACTAATTATCAATTATCAGAAAAGATCGATCGCCAAAAAACTGTTAACTTTCCTTACAATTTCTACAGCCGTGTCGCCTCATGATGATACGATGCCGTAAAAATCCTTTGGATATGTTTATGGCAGAAGAACTCACTGGACAACCCCCTCTTTTCGGCGGCAGCACAGGCGGCTTGCTGACCAAGGCGCTAGTTGAAGAGAAGTACGCTATCACTTGGACTAGCCCCAAGGAGCAGGTGTTTGAAATGCCTACGGGTGGCGCTGCGATTATGCGTCAAGGCGACAACTTGCTGCATCTGCCCCGGAAGGAGCAGTGCATCGCTTTGGGTGGCCAGCAACTGCGGGCTAAATTCAAAATCACCAACTACAAAATTTACCGCGTGTTTCCAGACGGTACTACTGAGTACCTGCATCCCAAAGATGGCGTGTTCCCTGAGAAGGTGAACGAAGGTCGTCCCTACAACGGTAAGATTGACCGCAATATTGGCAGCAATCCCAATCCGGCTAAGCTGAAGTTCAGCGGTAAGAAGACTTTCGATCCTTAGACAATGAGTGCATGGCTGAGCAAAACATAGGTAATATTCCCTGTAAGGCTCAGCTTGTAAACTTGTTTTTGCAGTAGTATTCTGGCGCGGGAGGCTAAGCCCGCAGCGCCAAAATACTACTGCAAACTTCTAATCTTATTAAAAGTTAATGTTAAATTAAAAATGAATCTCGCAATCAGGCGAGCGCAGCCTTCTGATATCGATGTTTGCGCTCGCATTAATTATGAAGCTTTTAAAGATATTTCCGATCGCCATCAATTTCCTACAGATTTTCCGACGCTGGAGTTTTCAACTGAAATTATTGGTCTTGTGATCGAAAGTCCGTTGTTTTTTGGCATAGTAGCCGAGAACTCCGGTGCGGTTGTCGGCTGCGGGTTTATGGACGAACGCAGCCCGATTCGTGGTATCGGGCCCGTCAGTGTCGATCGAACTTTTCAAGGCCGCGGCACGGGACGGGAAATGATGAAAGCTTTGCTGGAACGGGGACAGGACGCTGTGGGCATCCGTTTGGTTCAGGAATCTTTTAATATGGCGTCACTGTCGCTGTACGCTTCTTTGGGTTTTGAGGTGAAAGAACCTTTCGTGTTAATGGAAGGGAAGTTTCGCAGCCAGCCTCCGCATGGGTTTGAGGTGCGGCCGCTGGCTAGTGAGGATGTTGATGAATGTGCGGCTTTGTGCAAGAAATTATACAGGTGCGATCGAACTAGCGATATTGAGTACGCCCTGAATTTCTTTTCTCCTTGGGTTGCTTGCAAACAAGGTCAGATTGTGGCTTATACTTGTGCGGTGTCGGCTTTGAGCCACAGCGTCGCAGAAACTGAGGCGGATATGCAGGCTTTGCTCTTGGGGGCGGCCGCGTACAGTTCCGAAGAATTGCTTTCTTTCCACTTGCCGGTGCGTTACGCAAGTTTGTTTCGCTGGTGTTTGCAAGAGGGGCTGCGCGCGCTCAAGCCGATGGCGGTGATGGCGGTTGGCGAGTACCAGCAGCCTCATGGCTGTTGCTTTCCGTCTTTTGTTTATTGACAAGACGGTTAGGACGCTTTTAATCGCTGAAATTATTGCCAGGATTGCATTTTCCTTCTTCCTTCTTCCTTCTATCCTTTACATCCGTTACATCCGTTACATAATCCGTTGCCGAACTTCCTTCTTCCTTCTGATATATATGATATTTCCCGATTTCTCACAATTCTCGGAACTGGCGACACAAGGCAATTTTGTACCCGTGTATCAAGAATGGGTTGCCGATTTGGATACGCCGGTGTCTGCGTGGTATCGGGTTTGTGCGGGTCAACCTTACAGTTTTCTGCTGGAGTCAGTGGAAGGTGGGGAAAAACTTGGGCGTTATAGTTTCTTAGGGTGCGATCCGTTGTGGATTTTGGAGGCTAAGGGCGATCGCACAACTCAAGTTTACCGCGATGGTTCGCAACAAGTATTTACGGGCGATCCGTTTGTAGCTTTAACTGAATGTTTGGAGTCTTATCAACCCGTGAAATTGCCGCAGTTACCGCCGGGAATTGGCGGGCTATTCGGTTTTTGGGGTTACGAGTTAATTAAATGGATAGAACCGCGAGTTCCCGTGCATCCAGCCAGCGAGAATGATTTGCCAGATGGCTTGTGGATGCAGGTGGATAATTTGCTGATTTTCGACCAGGTGAAGCGAAAAATTTGGGCCGTCGCCTATGCGGATTTGCGGGAGGTTGGCGTTGATTTGGCCGATGCTTATCAGCAAGCGTGCGATCGCGTTGGTAAGTTAGTTGAGAAGCTGCAATCGCCGCTTTCCCAGCAATCTACTCTCATAGAATGGACTCCGCCGAGGGACGGGCAAGATGCCCGTTCCACAACCGGAAATACAGAATTGGCTTACACGAGCAATATTACCCGCGAAAAGTATTGTGCCAATGTTTTAAAGGCTAAGGATTATATCAAAGCGGGAGATATTTTTCAAGTAGTTATCTCGCAGCGACTAGAGGCTGAATACAGTGGCGATTCTTTTGCACTTTACCGATCTTTGCGTCTGATTAATCCTTCTCCGTACATGGCTTATTTTCATTTCAGAGATTGGCAGATTATCGGATCGAGTCCCGAAATTATGGTGAAGGCGGAAAACACTGCTGATGGTAAAAAAATAGCAACTTTGCGACCGATTGCCGGCACTCGCCGCCGGGGTAAAACTCCTCAAGAAGATGATGCTTTGGCTGCTGAATTGCTGCAAGATCCCAAGGAAATTGCGGAACACGTCATGTTAGTTGATTTGGGCAGAAACGATTTAGGAAGAGTTTGCCGAAACGGTACTGTAAAAGTTGACGAATTAATGGAAATTGAGCGTTATTCTCATGTCATGCACATTGTGAGCAATGTGGTGGGAGAATTGGCCCAGGATAAGACAGCTTGGGATTTGTTGAAAGCTGGTTTTCCTGCGGGTACAGTTAGCGGTGCTCCGAAGATTCGGGCGATGGAGATTGTGCACGAGTTGGAAGGTTGCCGCCGGGGGCCGTATTCTGGGGTTTACGGGTATTATGATTTTGAGGGACAATTGAATAGTGCGATCGCGATTCGGACTATGGTTGTTCGTTCTTTAGGTGGTGATAAACATTCGGTTTCTGTGCAAGCAGGTGCTGGTTTGGTGGCTGATTCTAACCCGGATATGGAGTACGAAGAAACGCTCAATAAAGCCAGGGGAATGTTGGAAGCAATTCGCTGTTTGAAGTAGCGAGGCGGAGCCTCTGGATCTGTGTTACCAGGCAGAGCCTGGTAACAAGAAAACAGCAGTAATTATTGCATTATTGTCCAATTTACCTAAGCCCCTAATATTCGAGTGACCGAAACTGCAACATCAGGAAATGCCAGCGGATTAATATTACCCTGAGTCAGAGTTTCTCTCGATTGATATCCTTCATTGGTAGGCTCTCGAAATACTATTAATTCCCTAGTTCGCAAATTGACAACCCAATACTCAGAAATGCCGGGTTCCGCATAAATCTTGCTCTTGATTCCCAAGTCTTTGCTCAGAGTATGATCCGAGTATTCTATCAGCCAAAAGATGTTTTCTGGATAGGGATGATGTTCTCGGTAATCTTGTCCCAAACGTTGAATTACAGCGATATCGGGTTGTGGCTCGGAGTTGCTTGGCGGCAAGATAATCGGTTTACCTTGGCGGATTTTAGCCCGATCACCCAGCAAATAAATTAGGTACTCTCCAGCCTCATCGCTAGAGTAAGCATGAGATTCTCCTTCGGGAGCCATTTCGATTATTTCTCCACCTATTAATTCAACGTTTCGCCCTTCCAGAATGCCGGCTGCAATGATGCGGTGGTAGTCTGCAACCGTCCATTTTACAGTCGTGACGCTCACGGCGATTACTCCTATGTTTTTATTGTTATTTTAACGGCTGTCTTGCGATCGATGTAAAATATCAGTTATAGACTTTTATCAAAGGCATAATTATGAATTTTTATATAGTTGACGTGTTTGCCGAGTCAAAGTATGCTGGCAATCAACTAGCTGTATTTTGCGGTGCGGGAGTTGCCGAACTATCTGAGGCGCAAATGCTACAGATAGCGAGGGAAATCAATTATTCAGAAACTACGTTTATTCGATCGCCCGATCCGCGAGATGGCGGCTATGACGTGCGGATATTCACGCCCAAGAAGGAATTGCCCTTTGCCGGTCATCCGACTTTGGGCACTGCGTTTGTGTTGCAGCAAGAGATTATTCGCCAAAAGGTCGATCGAGTAATTCTCAATCTAGCCGTCGGTCAAATTCCAGTTACTTTTAATTATCACAATGAATCGGCAGATATTTTGTGGATGCGACAAAACCCGCCTAGTTTTGGTCAAGTTTTATCAGCCGAAAGTCTGGCAAATGTCCTGAATTTAGAACCCGATGAAATTGATTCCAACTTCCCAATTCAAGAAGTTTCTACGGGAGTACCGTTTATAATTGTCCCATTAAAAACTCTCGCCTCGCTCAAAAAAGCTCAAGTCAACTTAGATAAATATTTTGAGCTAGTTGATACAATGGAAGCGAAAGAAATTTTGATATTTTGCCCAGAAACTTACAGCGACCTTAATGATTTAAGCGTGCGAGTTTTTGCCCATTCATTAGGAATTCCAGAAGATCCGGCGACTGGCAGTGCTAACGGCTGTTTGGCTGCATATTTGGTAGAACATGATTATTATGGGTCAGCAAAGATTGATGTCAGAGTTGAGCAGGGTTATGAAATCGATCGACCTTCTTTGCTGTTGTTACAAGCTGCCAAAAATGAAGGGGAAATAGCAGTTTTGGTGGGTGGTAAGGTGGTGATGGTTGCTAAGGGAGAATTTGTGTAGAATTTTTAACAGAGAATTATTAACCGCAGATGGACGCAGCTAGATTTAGATGCTTGTTTGGCGATCGAGATGTGACAATTTTGCTAATAGCGATCGCAGCACTTTGTCTGCTTCTGGCAGTCGCAGCGCGGGAAAACCAGCCATCTGCGGCCTGAAGCAATTCTGTCTGAGTTTAAACAAAGCGCTTTTTTCGGAAAATTTGCAATTGAGTGCGATCGATCTGAACGACTACTGGCCGCCGTTTGTTGAGGACGATCGCATTGTGTCTGTTTAGCAAAAGCAACTGAGCCAATATTGCCACAATCGCGCGCCTTTTGAGGAACTTGCCTTCAAAACGCGCCATTCGGACGATCGCCTCCTCGATTTTATAACAACAGTTGTTGCCTTTCTGGGAAATCACAAAAATCGTTCCCGGTATGTAATCGCCTTCATTTGCCCAGAAAGCATACCTTTCGCCTAAAGTAAAGTAGTGAAAAACATTGTTAGCGGTGGAAGTTTTAGCTAACTTTTCCGAAACGCCCAAAGAATTAAAAACTACAGTGGATCTAATATAATCCGGGTATTTTGCTGCTATTTGCTGAGCAACTTTGCCCCCCAAACTTTCTCCGATGACATCGGGCGGATTCCCGCTGTGAAATTGCTGCTTTATCCAATCAATAGCACCCGCAGTTTGCGCCGATTTTAACTGGCGTTCTAGTTTTGCCATAAATACATCGGGCGTATCTTCCAAAACGCGATCGAAAGGATACCAAGAACCGTAGCCGCGAATCACTAAAACAGGTGGATGATTGCCAGAAATGGGGACGCGACTTTCAGCATAAAAACCAGTGCGAGAGTCTTCAAACACTTTTGTTATGATATAATTTCCATCAATAACTTGCCCTTCCTGGTGCCGAATGTAAATTGAAGGATTATTGGGTTTAAAAGTATCGTGCAGTTGGGGTTTGGCAAACTTTTCATACAGGGAATCTAGCAAGTGCCTTCCCGTTTTGCGATCGACAAAATCGAATTCTGTTCCTTTCATCCCAAATCTCATTTTTAACTGATTGTGGGGGGAAAACCCGGTATTTTTCTTTTGGCAAAATACCTTTAGCCAGATTTGGTAGGGGCGGGTTCACCAACCATATCTAACGATTACCGACAATCTAGATAAACCCGCCCCCCACTACCGATAACCTACGTCAACCCGAAATTTGCATCGCCTCGGAAAGGTACATGATGATTTATGGTTCGGTTCGGGCGGGTTTTCGAGATTGTTTGTTTCAGGCAATTATTGTTTGTGAACCCGCCCCTACAAGCACCCGGTACATTCTGATTTACCGTTGGGCGAGGGCGGGTTTTAGAGATTGTCAATTATTGGCAAATATTGTAGGTAAAACCCGCCCGCCCCTACCAAATCACTTTTACAAAACTCGCAACGTGCTAGCAACACTATCGACTGCTTCCATCGCGCGAATTTCATCGAGTGCTTGTTGAAAATTCCCTTCCCTAACATCGTGAGTCACGACGACAATTTCTGCTAAATCGCCGTGAATTCCCGTCTGCACAACTGATTCCAAACTAACTTTGTGGTTGCCGAAACAAGTGCCTAGTTTGCCAATTACCCCCGGAGTATCGCGCGTCAGAAAACGAGCGTAAAAGCGAGTAACAAGTTCCTGCATCGGAGCAATTTTGCAGTAGTGTTGGTGACTGCAACTGAGTAAAGGATGAGGAATCGGAACAGCTTGGCTTTTCAGGATTGCCGCCACATTTATAATGTCGGATACTACGGCGCTAGCTGTGGGGCCTGCACCGGCGCCGCGCCCATACAGCATCAATTGCCCGATCGGCTCTCCTTCGACTAAAATGGCATTGTAAACCCCGTTAACACTCGCCAGCGGATGAGTTTTCGGCACAAAACTCGGATGCACTCGAATTGACAGCAGTTCGCTTTCTCCCTCAGCTTGCTTGCCATTGTAGTGGGAGGTTTCTTGAGCAATAGCCAACAATTTAATCACAAATCCCAGCTTGTCGGCGTAGTCAATATCAGCCGCACTAACTTTTCTGATACCTTCGCAGTGAACATCTGCTAATTTGATGCGTCCGCCAAAAGCTAGCGAGGCTAAAATAGCAATTTTATCGGCAGCATCTAATCCATCTACATCTGCTGTGGGGTCAGCTTCAGCATACCCTAATTGCTGAGCGTCGGCGAGCACTTCGGCAAAGTCTGCGCCTTCTGTTTGCATCCGCGTCAGGATGTAATTAGTTGTGCCGTTGACGATGCCGGTGACAGTTTGAATGCGGTTTGCAACTAAGGATTGTTTGAGGGTTTGAATGACTGGAATGCCGCCGCCGACAGCAGCTTCTAGCATTACGTAAACGCCTTTTTTGTTGGCGGCCTCGAAGATTTCATTCCCGTAGCGGGCGATAACTGCTTTGTTGGCAGTGACGACGTGCTTGCCGCTGGCAATAGCTTGCAGAATGAGCGATCGCGCCGGTTCCAATCCGCCAATCAGTTCTACTACAATATCAATTTCCGGGTCAGTTGCGATCGCTTCTAGGTCAGTTGTCAGCACATTTTCTGGCAATTGTAAAGACCGAGTTCGAGAAATATCGCGCACTCCCACCCGATAGATTTCCAATTCCTGCAACAGTGGATGGCGACCATCTGGGGAGAGCAAAATCTCTGCTGTTCCCGCGCCAACTGTACCCAAACCTAACAAACCAATTTTGAAAGCCACGACTTTGACCCGTAGAAACTCAATTAAGCCACAACCATTGTAGGCTATTGGCGTACCGGATCAATGAAAATAGTATGGTAGGGTACGCATTCAGTACCTTACAAGTCGGATACAATTGCCCTAAAAACAATTGTAGGGCGAGCCAAGCCCACCCTACAAATCAGATTAAATCAGGTAACAGATTAATAAGTTTCAACGTGCCAACGGTGTTCTTTCTTCAACTGTTTCTGATAGGCAGCCCACTCAACACCGTGCTTGCCAGCCGCCGCCGACATTCCCTCATCAATTCCGCCTTCCATACCCTTCAAACCGCAGATATAAGTGTGAGTATTCGGCTTTTGAACCAATTCCCACAATTGGTCTGCGTTCTCTTGAATCCGGTTTTGAATGTACATCTTGCCGCCGTCAACATTCTTTTGCTCGCGGCTGATGGCATAAGTCAAGCGGAAATTATCAGGGAACTCGCGCTGCAATTGTTCCAACTCTTCCTTATAAAGAATGTTGGGAGTGTAAGCAACTCCAAAGAAGAGCCAAGCTAAACCTTTGAATTTGTAATCGGGATTGTTTTCTTTAAACATCCGCCACAAATAAGCCCGGAAAGGAGCAATCCCCGTACCGGTACCCATCATTATAATGGTGGCTTCTTCGTCGTCGGGCAACAGCATTTCCTTGCCTACGGGGCCGGTGATTTTGACATCATCTCCAGGTTGCAAACCGGTGAGAAAAGTCGAACAAACACCAAAGACTTGTTCGCCAGTTTCCGGGCTTTTGTACTCTAGGCGGCGCACGCACAGCGAGACTGTTTTGTCGTCGAGATGGTCGCCGTGACGGGTGGAGGCGATCGAGTAAAGCCGAATTTTGTGAGGTTTGCCGTTTTTATCTGTGCCATCGGGAATAATCCCGATACTTTGACCTTCGAGATAGTGCAAATTGCCTCCAGAAATGTCGAAGGTGACGTGGCGGACTGTGCCGTCGCCGCCTTCTCTGACTAATTCTTCTGTAGAAATGCACTTACCAATATAGGGATTGGCCGGCTTGTAGAGGTTAACAGGAACCTGAACTTTTTCCTTGGCTTGAGTCATGGGCTTAGTTTCTTCTCCAGATTTCTGACTCTGTAGCCCTGCTTCTGGTGCGACTTTGCCATTTGTTTCGGGAGCGCTGTTTGAGGGGCGGATGCTGACAATTCTTCCACCCATGCGAGCAATTCTACGCATTTCCTGATTCATGCGATCGTAGGGCACGGAGATAAATACGCTACCACTACGGCGAATCGGGTTACTTATTTGGTCAGTCGCTTGGCTCTGACGCATACCCTCCACTTCGTAAACAAAGATGCGGCTGCCTGATTCTGAGTTTGCCGCAACACCAGATATGCTTGGGCTGTACATTTGTTGATTTTCCTTCACGATACAGAGTTATAAAGAAAGAGAATGTGACGTTAGACTCAATTTACTTTTTTCTTAAGGCCATCGGGACTAATTGGCCGCGCCAATTTTTGGGCCTCGCCACGCCGTCCGTAGTGTTGAAGTTGCGATCGCTCGCGTTATCAAATCCCTACTAGCCGAACGCCGCGCTCACCGAGCCCGCTTTGCGTTCGGCTGTTGACCTATAGCTATTGTTGTCTGCGTACTGCCAATATTTTACCCGATCGGGGGATCTGCCCCGATAAGTCCTTGTGATTTGGGGAGCGCCCCACCAGATCAAGGAAGATTCGAGCAGTTTAATGAGGCTGAGCTTGTAGGGGGCCGACGCATTCTGGTAAGATTAACCGCTAAAGTTAGTATTAATTACTTGCCTTGAAGATTGCTTGGGTCTTCCCGGGCAGGCAGTCAACTCACTGCTGTATGCTGGTGAGAACTTGATCCTCTCGGGGTAGCAAAGCAGTACAAAGCCTGCTTGTGGCTACCTGCGGGCTGAAATTTTGTGGAATCTAGACTTGAGTTAGTTAGTAAACAGTGATTTTGTTAGAGGGAAACTATGACCAGTAAGCCGGATCGCGTGGTTTTAATTGGCGTTGCCGGAGATTCCGGATGCGGAAAATCTACTTTTTTACGCCGATTGACAGATTTGTTCGGGGAAGATTTCGTTACTGTAATCTGCCTCGACGACTATCATTGTCTCGATCGCAAGCAGCGCAAGGAAACAGGGATTACAGCCCTTGACCCTAGAGCCAACAATTTTGACCTCATGGCCGAGCAAATGAAGGCTCTCAAAGAAGGTCATGCGATCGACAAGCCGATTTACAACCACGAAACCGGTCTGCTCGACCCTCCTGAGCGGGTAGAGCCGAATCATGTGATTGTGATTGAGGGGCTGCATCCCCTGTACGACGAGCGAGTTCGATCGCTCCTCGACTTCAGCGTCTACCTCGACATCAGCGACGAGGTAAAAATTGCTTGGAAAATCCAGCGCGACATGGCGGAACGGGGCCACCGTTACGAAGACGTGCTGTTTGCAATCAATGCTCGCAAACCGGATTTTACCGCCTACATCGACCCGCAAAAGCAATATGCTGATGTGGTAATTCAAGTGTTGCCCACCAACTTGATCAAAGATGACAAAGAGCGGAAAGTTCTGCGTGTGCAGATGATCCAGCGCGAAGGCATCGCCAATTTTGAGCCTGCGTATTTGTTTGACGAAGGTTCAACAATTAACTGGGTTCCTTGCGGCCGCAAGCTGACTTGTTCCTATCCCGGAATTAAGATGTACTACGGGCCTGATGCTTTCTACGGTCACGAAGTCTCGATTTTGGAAGTAGATGGTCAATTCGAGAATCTCGAAGAAGTTATTTACATAGAAAGCCATTTGAGCAAGACTTCTGCGAAGTATGAAGGCGAGTTAACTCACCTGTTACTCCAGCACCGCGAATATCCTGGTTCCAACAATGGAACTGGTTTGTTCCAAGTGTTAGTCGGATTGAAGATGCGGGCGACTTACGAGAAGTTGACTGCAAAAGAAGCGAAAGTGGCTGTTAGTGTTTAGAACACCGACATGAAAGATTTGGGAGGCGCAATTGCGCCTCTTTTTTTGTGGGTAAATGAACCGCAGAGGGCGCAGAGGGCGCAGAGTAGAGTTACGGGAGGGTGTTTGGAAGTAGAGATTTTAAGAAGGTTTTTCCGGCTTCATGGAGGTCGCTATCTAGGGAAAAAGTTAAACTGCGAACTCGAATATCGTCATTTTTTATATCTAGTGGCTGTTTGAGGTTTTGCGGGTAGACGAGAATTGCATTTTGGCACTTTAACGCATTTGCGTAAGCAACTATTTGATGAATGTCATTATTGGCTACTTTATCGGGAGCTTTGTATTTTGTATCGAGGACGTATTGGACTTTTTTTGTTTCACTATCGCGTATAATTAAGTCAATCTTATCGAAATAATTTGTGTCATGTTCAACTCGGTGTTGTGGTTCGACCTCAAAGCCTTTTGGTGTATTTGCTTTGAGCCATTCAGCCACAAACTTTTCATATAAATTAGCCATGTCTATCAGAAAAGGGAGCATTTCGCGATCGCCTGTTTCGTGACTCGGCCCTGTGTTATCTAAAAAGAATCGACATAAGGCGTGTAAAAGTTGATAATCTTCATTCAAACGGTGATAATTTCTATCAATACAAGCTTCGGATTTAAAAGGTTTTAATGTAACAAATCCTTGGAGTGCGTGAAAGGCTTGTCGCACAGTGGATGAAACAGATTCACGGCACAAACCGCTGCGGCCAATGATGAAGAGTGTCCAAGCGAGTATTTGATTGTCTTCGATATCGCCTGTTTGTTCGTTATAGTGGCATTTTAGTTTAACATCCCAAGGTTTTTGCAGGGCTGACCGCAAATCGACGCGGCCGCGAATGTAGGCGAGTCTTTCTGTTTTGGATAAGTAATCGCGATATAATCCTTTGCGACAGCGTTCTAGAATTTTTTGGGCAAGAATGTTAGCTAATCGTTCATAGACTTGTTCTAAAGATTCGCACTCAATCTGTCCCTTCGGAAAATTGATATTAAGTTTGTAGGCATAGTCAAGCATTCCGAATAAGTTTGTTATCGGAACTTTGGGGCGGATAAAAATCTTAAAGTCGGGAGTAATTGGAATATTACCAACTCTGCCTTTAGATTTTAATTCCCATTTATATTTAGTTTTAGGGTTGGGAAATTCTATATCTATCTCCTTGGCATAATTCTGGTATATTTTTTGTCCTACTGCTTCCGGGATAAAACCTCGTTCAAAGCTTTCGGATTTATATTCTGTGAGTTCGATCATTTGGGGCGATTCTGGTTTCATAGATGCTGTAACGCCGTGTTTTCGGTAATAATGGTAGCGTTAGATTATCAATTGCTTAATTTGTCTTTAATTTTATCCCAGAGAAATTCATCCATTTTTTCCTGCTGATCAAAGAAATATTCTTCTAGGTATGGCTCAATTTCCATTTGCCAAATATCTTGGATATCTTCAGCTAAGGTTTTTGTCAAAAAGAAAGAGATGCCTA
Organism: Microcoleus sp. B5-D4; assembly: GCF_036705145.1. NCBI lineage: Bacteria > Bacillati > Cyanobacteriota > Cyanophyceae > Oscillatoriales > Microcoleaceae > Microcoleus > Microcoleus sp. B5-D4. The sequence continues at coordinate 26,230 of NZ_JAUBTV010000024.1, forward strand.
ATTCATAGTGTTTGTTGTTAATTGCCAGATTGACATTTTTGAGAAGGCTAATTAATTTATCAACTGGAAAACCTGTTTCCTCTCTGTGGTGATACTGTCGCAGCACTTCATAGTTTGGATAAACGGGAATGAATGCGAAGCGGCGGCGGAGTGCGTTATCGACTAAGGCAATAGAACGGTCTGCTGTGTTCATTGTGCCGATGATACGGACATTTTTAGGGATTCTAAATAGTTTACCGCTGGCTAGTTTAACAGTGCGATCGCGGTCATCAAGCAAATACATCAACTCTCCAAATACCTGAGATAAATTTGCGCGATTAATTTCATCAATAATGAGAATGCAAGTGTCTTCACAGGCTTCGGCTTTTTCGCAAAATTCTAGGAATCTACCGGGAACTATGGGATATGTTAATTGCCCGTCTTGACTTTGCGGGCGGATGCCTTGAATGAAGTCTTCATAGGTATAGGCTGGATGAAATTGTATCAGTTCCCAGAAGCCATCGCCGCCACCGATTAAATGTTTGGCTAGTTTTTCCGCTATGAAGGTTTTTCCGGTTCCGGGCGGGCCTTGCAGGATGGCTTGTTGCTTGCGGTGGATGGTGCGTATGCAGCGGTTTAGTTCTGTTTCGTCAAAGCCAGTTTCTTCGGCGCATTGGTTCAAAAGATATTCCGGTTGCAACTCTCCTTCTTCTACAGCGTATTCAAACACAATTGCCTCATCTACTAATGGCCCTTCGTTACTAGGAAAGTCATATTTTTTTATTTCTACAAGCCAGTGGCAGAACATATCAAATAGATCGTCCTCTCGGATAGATGGAACGCCAGGCTGGTGCATTTCTTTAGTTAATTCTTTAATCAGGTTGTGTCCGGTTAAGTTAGCATCGGAGTAGTCTATTAGCTGTTTGCTGTAGGCAGTATTGGCGAAATAGTTAATCACCTGTATTGACTTATCATTAATCGCGAGAAAGTCATCGGGACGGAGAGCATTGAGGATAGGCGTTAGCATTCCTATCTCGCCGAACCAGGAGACGCGCATTTCTTCTGAAAACTCTCTACAGGTCGAATATAGCTGACTCGGATCGTCGTTACAACAGCAGACTAAATAAAAAATTAATTCGGCAATTCTTACTGGCGCTATTAATGACAATTTTTTATACGATTTTGAATTCCATAATAACCCTTTTATTATGCACGGATTAATATGAATCCAGGCTCCCATTTGTCGATTAGTAGGAGAGTCTTGGTAAGGTAGAAGTTTCAACATTATAGATTCAGTCACATCTTCTCCATACTCAGCAGCAGCAGCGACCGCTTCAAAATTTCGACGCCCCTGCTGACGCTGCTCCTGGTAAGCCGCTGTGTGACGCAACCCATCGGGAGTGTATGGATATGAATTGACAAATTCTTGAAATAATTTGACAAACTCAGCCTTTTTTTCCGCTTCCATGCTATTCTCAAATACTGTCGATTAATTAATATTTTTCAGCAACACTTCCTGTCTAACGTTCTCCTAATAAATTGACAATGTTAAACTGATTAGCTGTCAGGTATCGAAAACTCTGTGGCGGTTTAAGGTTAGGTAACTTGTTTCTTAAACGATGTAACTCTACTGGCTGACTAAACCTATGAATATCTTTTAAAAAGATGCCTACACCTACTTTTACACCTTTGTAATAATCAAAAAATTCTTCATGGCTAATTCCTGCTATTTTTTCCACTTCCTCCCAAAGCTCTGTGATGGGTTTTTCAACAATATTATCCACCTTGAAAGAACCAACTACAGCTTTTTCGGGAGAGGAAACATAGACTACCACTCGATCTCCTTCATCCAAAAGTCGAGGCCGGACTCGGCGCAGTTCAACTGTTTTTGTACGATCGAATATTTTAGTTGCGTACTCGGGACGAATAGATAATAATAAGATATTTGACATTTGTGATTATCCTCTTTCTAGGTCGCGGTTCCTTCTTTGTAGATTATTCCAAAATTAGTTTTTGAAACCCTAAATACGCTTTGAACCGTTGTCTGCTTACCCAGTATTCCCTGAATTCTCTTTAATGTCAATGGGTTCGTGAAAAGCTGAGTGTGGCTGAATCTTATCGCCATGATATCTGCGTTTGGTTCCTCTTTGGCTATTGTCATTAAATCTTTTAATTCGTAGACTCCTAAGCTGCGAAATTGTCGATAGAGTTTTTCCGGCTTGTCTATTATAACTTCCTCTAGTCTAGAGCAAGCTTTAACCTCTTTTGTCCCCTGAGTAAATGATGAATTGGAGCTGACGTACCATAAAATTCTACCAATAACACCCGGTCTGAGGCCACCATTAGCTGACTTGCTTTTATAATATACAAGTTCCCGTTTTAAGGCTAGCTCAATTTTAGAGCCAAAAAGGCACTGCTTAGCTAACTCTTCATCGAATAAGTCTTTGGCCCATCTGGGTTGAATGGGAATCATGAAAGTAGGGAGGTCAGCATCAATAATCTTAGCAGGCCAAAGGCGACGTTCAAGCTCTGCCATCGTTCCTATATCTTGAATTAATTCGGGAGTGTTAAGGGTCTCGGCAATTTTCATGCAAAAATTATATTCTTCCCCTATTTTTGCTAGGTTTGCCAGTTTTTGAGACATATCCGCTGCTGTTTCTGCTACAGGCGGATTTGCCTTTAAATACCCATTATTAACTCGAACAAAAGCATCTTCTTGAATAGCTTGTATAACAATTTCATCGAAATACTGGTCAGTAAGTCTCGTAAATTGCCTGTTTTCTTTTACTGAAACTGATATGGAGTGGAAAAGTAAGTACCGTGCAAGTGCCGCTGCTAGAACACCGCGTTTAACTCGGAGCATTGTAACTTCTAATTCGTGATTTTTATGTTGGCAATAGGCAATTAAAGCAAGCGGTTGATTTTCACCATCTAAAACGACCTGACACTTGAATTTATCGGGATTGGAAATTATCTGGCGCAGATTTTTCTGAAAATCGGCTATTTTTTCTCCCCTATCAACCGCATAAAAACAGTTAGTTAACAGTAATTTATCAAATTTGCTATCAATTAGTTGAATGGTGAGATTCTGTATGCCGACAAACCGTACTGGTTGATATTGAGTATCTCTGCGAACATCATCCAGTTTAACAATTAAGTCTGTAGGAGTCATAATTGCTAAACTAAAGTTTTCATAGACGGCATCTGCTAAAGCTAATATTTTGGGGTCGCGAGTTAAAAAAATTAAGTAATCAGCAGCAATAGCTTGTGCTAATTGACGAACTAATACTTCGTTTATTTCATCAATATTGATACTGGAAATTAGACGATTGAGAGACTTAAATTTTGTTTCAAAAGCCTGCCGCTCGCAGTGGATTTTAGTAAAAGTCTCCCCTAACAGGCGTTTACGCTTTCTTAGAGCGACCTCAGAGATCGCGTTTATTGCCTTAAAAATCTCATCGGTAATACACAATTCCAAATAATCTTGTAACCAGTCAGCAAGTAGAGAGTCTGATTCGGCGCTTTCAATATCTTCATTACCGTGCAATTCTAAGAAAATACTTGTATCAATAACAGCACAAATTTTAGACTCTAGTTGTTGTGCAGCAGCTTGAGAAAATATAGTTGGATGACCGTGATCCAACCACCAAACAGTAAGCAGTTTACCCTCCTTACTTCTTCCCGGGCGATCGTTAAGAGGAATAAAACCCAATGTTTCCCACATTCTGTCTATTCCATAATCGCGACGGCATTTGAGTTGAATTCCATAAAAATTCTGAGTTTTTTGGCTGAGGGAATTGACTAGCTGTTTAGTAACACCCCGACCGCGATATGCAGGATCGACGCAGAGATGAACGATAACAATAATGTTGCTGCGACGCACTGGTCGGTAAAGCAGATAGCCAATGCAATTTTTTTGAGGAGTGAGTGCTATAAGTATCACCCGATCTCTTGCACTTTCGCGAAAAGCACCTTCTGTAAAAAAGCCCAGAGTTTTTTTATTGGCATCACCTAGGGCTATAACAGTTTCTAAATGGGGGGATGTTTCGTCAATCTCTTCAATCGTCATCTGTGTTTCTTCTGTCACTTTTTTGTACCTCCTTAAGTTACCGCCATACCTCAGTTTGATCTAAATTTACCACTGAGTCAATGATTTGGGTGCCTATCTCGCCCTTACTTCCCTCTCAGTATCACATTACAAGTGGCTGGGAAAGTCGGGAGTCATAAAGTACGATCGCACCCACCATCCTTACCCGCATCAATAGCCCTCCCAAACCAGTAACGCAGGCAAAACCGCTAACAACAGTTCCCGGAAAATTTCAACTTGCGCCGAGTGCTCAGATTTACCAAATTGTGTCTATACTAGATAATTGAATCCGGCGATCGCGACTAATAACGGGTACATTAAGATACAAAGCAGTAGCAGCAATAATGCGATCGGGTAAATCGGGAATTTGCGATCGGTCAACTTGCCTTAAAGTCAAAGCTATATTGCGATCGAAAGGAATTTCAACCAATAAGGCATCATCGCTCTCAACTTCTCTCAATAATAGATCGAGAGTAGTTGAATTAATCCGCCCTCTCTCGCTCAGATAGACAATTTCTGCTAATGTAATTGATGAAAAAGCCACCTGATTTCCTTCGGCAGCTATCTCTTCTATTGTCGTTCTAGCAGTCACCGAAAGTCGTGAATCGGCAAAGATATACCAGATAATAGCATGAGTATCAGCTACAGCACGCAGCATTAGAAATCCTCCCTTGGGAAATTCGCCCATTCTTCGCTGCGAACTTCATCTATATCAGCGGCAGAAGGTGCAATTCCCAAGTCAGCACATAAACCCCACAATGATTTGCGGGGAGTCGGCCCAACAACTAATTCTCGTTCTATTTCAGGAACTATCCACTTAATCAATCGTAACTTTTCGGCTAGAGACAAGTGCTTGACAAGATTTAAAACCGCCTCAAAAGTCATGTTTTTTATGTTTCAATTTGTGATTGATGTAATTGTAGCATTTTGGCCGCCAAGGACAGCATCACCAGGTTTGGGTTGAGAAGATTCGTTTACCACGGTTCCCGGAAAATTTAAAACTGTGTCGAAATTATCTAAACGTGCTATATTCAACTCCGTAAACCCTGAACTTCCCTATCAGGTATTGCAAATTTATCCACGAGTCAACTGAATGCTCTCTACTTTCAAGAAACTAGCTTCAATTGCAATCATCTTTGCCGCCCTAAAACTTTTACTGAATTATCCGGTTTTCAGAGAAATAGAAAATTATATCGCAAATAGAGACCCAGCAAGTGCTACCTTAGACAATGGAACTCTGCAGCAAAAACCCAGCAGCCCGCCTCCGGTACCTCCCAAAAAATCACCGGAGCAAACGTTCGATGTAGTAGTATATGGTGATGAAGTACCGGGGATATGTGCGGCGATATGGGCGAAGAAAACTTTAGGCGCAAAGGGCAAAGTTGCGATCGTGCGATCGAACTACGGAAGAGCACCTTTGGGCGGCTTACTCACCCGCGGCGGTTTAGCTTACATCGATTTAGATAAAATCCCCGATTGGTACCGCCAACCCTACGCCCAATGTTTTAAGGAATTCTTAGATAAAGCGAATGCGCGCGAATCTTGCTTAGACCCAAAAAGGGCAGATCAAGCTCTCCGGCAAATGCTTTCAGCAGCAAAAGTCAGAGTAATTTCCAACTCAACTCTTACTCCCCACGTCGTAGATAAAAAAATCGAATATGCCGAAGTAAAAGGCAGCACCTTAAGAATTAAAGCCAACTCTTTTATTGACGTAACTCAAGACGCGGAATTAGCCAGAAAAGCCGGATTATCTTATTATACAGGATATGAATCTCAAAATATAAAATCAAAAAATGAAACTTTAGCAGTCTCTGTAGTTCCGACAATTACAGGTATAACAATGTCCGAATTCCGCAGCATAGAAGATGACATTCTCTACAATCGACCTTTGGTAAAAAAGATTAAAGAAAGCATTATGAAATCTAAAGATCCGGCCAGTACAAAATTCTGGCTGAGGAATTTCTGGAGTACGATTTATCAGCCATATACAGACGGCTACGACATCAGAAGCGTAGCCATAGGAGCAGCGTATCACATAGACAGAAATCTGCCCTTTAGTCAAAATAAAGGATTCTTTTTTGATAAAGGCAATGTCTGCGTTTATAACAAAAATGTGCTGTCCTGGAACGGGTTTCTGTTTAAATACCAAGTTGACCAAATCATGAAGATGGAAGCTAACGGCAGAAAACCGACTCCTGAGATGATTAAAGAAATGTCACATCTCCAACACTGGCTACAAAAGAAATCTGGTAAAGATGTGAGAGTATTTATTCCAGACGAGATTTATATCAGGCAAAGTTTGAACGTTCGCGAGGTGGTAGATCCGCTGACGGGGAAGGAGATTATCAAAGGGGGAACAGCAGCGTCCAAGTCGATCGGCAGTTTTTCCTACGATTTCGATATGCGGGGCGGAGTCAAGAATTTATCTGCGAGAATTCCGCCGCTACCCGTCTATAATTTCGGGATAGAAAGCGCTTTGGCTAGCAAAGTCAAGAATTTAGCCATTGTCGGGCGATCGTCGGGTTATGTCGGTATGGCTGTATCCGTCGGGCGAATTGCGACGGTGAATATTTATCAAGGACAAGGTGTGGGCGTCGCCGCTGGTTTGGCTAGCAAGTTCGGCGTGCCACTGAATTCGATTACTTCGGCTGAAACGAAAAAAGCTCTGGAGACTTTAACGGGGAAAACGACGTATTTGTCGGGGAGAGATACGAGTTATGGGGTGGATTATAAGGAGGTGAAATAATTAGAGATATTAAGAGAACTTTACCGCAGAGAGCGCAGAGAGGGGAGGGATGAGAGGTTTTTTTACGACAGGATGAGGCGGCGAATTCCTTCTTTTAAAAAGCGGACATTAAAGTTGATGAGAAGGGCTAGAGGATAACCAGTCATTTTCAGGTATGATATAACTTGAGCCTCATGGATAGGAAGTATAGTTTGGACTGACTTTAATTCAATAACAAGAGTGTTGGCAACCAGCATATCGTATCTGCCTTCCCCAACCACAACACCCTTGTAAAGGACATTCACCGTAGGTTGAGGGTCAAAAGGAATTCCCCGGAGAGCGAGTTCTTCACGCAACGAATTCTCATATACCGCTTCCAAAAAACCCGGCCCCAACTCCTTATGAACCTCCATCGCCGCCCCAATCACCGCATAAGTCAACTCATTCAGATCATCTTCCAACTCTCTTCTCTCCTCTTCTCAAACCAATAATCACAATCATAATCCAAAACCCTCCCCACACTCTTCCCTCTGCGCCCTCTGCGCCCTCTGCGGTTCAAAACTCTTCTCTTAATGGAGTGGATTGTAAAGACGTGAATAGATATTAAGAGGATTTTACCGCAGAGAACACAGAGAGCGCAGAGAGGGGAGGGATGAAAGGTTTGTTTACGACATCCAAAACCCTCGCAACACTCTTGCCTCAGCGCCCTCTGCGCCCTCTGCGGTTCAAACCTCTTCTCTTAATGGAGTGGATTGTAAAGAGGTGAATAGATATTAAGAGGATTTTACCGCAGAGAACACAGAGAGCC
>NZ_JAUBTV010000024.1:33928-84803 GCF_036705145.1 Microcoleus sp. B5-D4
TTTACGACATCCAAAACCCTCGCAACACTCTTCCCTCAGCGCCCTCAGCGCCCTCTGCGGTTCAAAACTCTTCTCTTAATGGAGTGGATTGTAAAGAGGTGAATAGATATTAAGAGGATTTTACCGCAGAGAACACAGAGAGCCCAGAGAGGGGAGGGATGAAAGGTTTTTTTACGACATCCAAAACCCTCGCAACACTCTTCCCTCAGCGCCCTCAGCGCCCTCTGCGGTTCAAAACTCTTCTCTTCCCTCTCCTGTGGCACAATCTTATATATAAAACCTGCACCCTCTCGCCAATGACCGCAAACCTACCACCCCAATACGACCCCCAAGCCACCGAAGCCAAATGGCAAAAATACTGGGAAGACAACCAAACCTTCAAAGCTGACCCCGAAAAAGGCGGCGAACCTTACTGCGTAGTTATCCCGCCGCCTAACGTGACCGGCAGCCTCCACATGGGACACGCTTTTGAAGAGACGCTGATTGATGTCCTCGTCCGCTATCACCGCATGACTGGACGCAATACCCTGTGGTTGCCGGGAACGGATCATGCTAGCATCGCCGTTCAAACTATTCTCGAAAAGCAACTCAAAGCAGAAGGCAAAACTCGCCACGATTTAGGCAGAGAAAAATTCTTGGAACGGGCCTGGGAGTGGAAAGCTGAATCGGGCAATACTATTACTAATCAATTGCGGCGTTTGGGCGTGTCTGTTGATTGGTCGCGTGAACGCTTTACTATGGATGAAGGCTTATCCGCTGCTGTTTTAGAAGCATTTGTCCGCCTGTACGATGAGGGGCTGATTTATCGCGGTAATTACCTGGTGAATTGGTGTCCGGCTAGTCAGTCTGCTGTGTCGGATTTGGAGGTAGACCAGCAGGAAGTTGAGGGCCATTTGTGGCATTTCCGCTATCCTTTGACGGATGGTTCTGGTTATTTGGAAGTGGCGACGACTCGGCCGGAAACAATGTTGGGCGATACTGGGGTGGCGGTGAATCCACAGGACGATCGCTACAAACATCTTATCGGTAAAACTGTGACTTTGCCGATCGCAAATCGCGAAATCCCAATCATTGCTGATGAGTTTGTCGATCCGACTTTCGGAACTGGTTGTGTCAAGGTGACACCCGCCCACGATCCGAATGACTTCGAGATGGGTAAGCGTCACAATTTGCCGTTTATTAACATTATGAATAAGGACGGCACTTTAAATGAAAATGCCGGAGAGTTCCAGGGACAAGACCGATTTGTTGCCCGGAAAAATGTGGTGCAGCGGTTAGAAAGTGACGGGGTTTTGGTTAAAATAGAAGATTATAAGCATACTGTTCCTTTCAGCGAACGTGGCAAAGTTGCGGTCGAACCTTTGATATCTACGCAATGGTTTGTAAAGATAGATCCTCTTTCTCAACGTGCTTTAGAAGCATTAGATCAAAGTAACTCACCAGTCTTTGTTCCTGACAGATGGACAAAGGTTTATCGCGATTGGTTGGTGAAGCTGAAGGATTGGTGTATCTCCCGACAATTGTGGTGGGGACACCAAATCCCTGCTTGGTATGCTGTTAGCGAAACCCAGGGCGAAATTACTGATACAACGCCGTTTGTGGTGGCGAAAACTGAAGCTGAAGCTAAGGAAAAAGCTACGGCTAAATTTGGTAAGGATGTGCAGCTAGCAAGAGATCCAGATGTACTGGATACTTGGTTTTCGTCTGGGTTGTGGCCTTTCTCAACTCTGGGATGGCCTGACGAAACTAAAGATTTGGAGTTTTACTATCCGACAACTACTTTGGTAACAGGTTTTGATATCATCTTTTTCTGGGTTGCTAGAATGACGATGATGGCCGGACATTTTACTGAAAAGATGCCTTTTGATACTGTTTACATTCACGGTTTGGTGTTGGATGAAAACGGTCAGAAAATGTCGAAGAGTAAAAATAACGGTATCGACCCGCTGCTGTTGATTGGTAAGTACGGTACTGATGCTTTGCGCTACACCTTGGTTAAGGAAGTGGTAGGGGCCGGTCAAAATATTCGTATGGAGTACGATCGCAAAACTGATGAATCGAAATCAGTGGAAGCTTCGCGGAATTTCACGAATAAGTTGTGGAATGCGGCTAGGTTTGTGATGATGAATTTGGAGGGACAGACGCCGCAGCAGTTGGGAATTCCTCACCCCCCCCAACCCCCCCTTACTAAGGGGGGGAGAGAAGAAGATTCCCTTGTTGAGGGGGGGAGAGAGGAAGGGTTGGAATTGTGCGATCGCTGGATTCTTTCTCGCTACAATCAAGTTGTACAGCAAAGCCGCAATTGTTTGGAAAATTACGGTTTGGGGGAAGCGGCGAAGGGACTTTATGAGTTTATTTGGGGCGATTTCTGTGACTGGTATATTGAGTTAGTCAAGTCTCGCTTGCAACAGGATGCTGAACCAAATTCTAAGAAAGTGGCCCAGCAAACTTTTGCTTTTGTGTTGGAAGGGATTCTGAAACTACTACATCCTTTTATGCCACACATTACTGAGGAGATTTGGCACACTCTGACTCAAACAGGTGACGATCGATGTTTGGCTTTGCAAGCTTATCCTGAAGCTGATATCTCGCTAATTGATGCTGAATTAGAACAGCAGTTTGAGTTGTTGTTCGGTACAATTCGCACTATTCGCAATTTGCGGGCAGATGCTGATATCAAACCCAGTGTGAAGGTGACGGCGATTTTGCAAAGCGAAAGCGAGAAAGAACGCCAAATCATCTCAGATGGAGGTGTTTATATTCAGGATTTGGCAAAAGTCGAAAATCTGACTGTTACGGCTAGTTTGGATGCAGAACCCCCCCTTAATCCCCCCCTTGGTAAGGGGGGGCAAGGGGGGTCAATTGCTGGGGTAGTCGGTACTGTGCAAGTATTGATTCCTCTGGCTGGGGTGGTTGATTTGGCGGCTTTGCGTGCTAAATTGGAGAAGAAGTTGAGCAAGGTGGAAGCTGAAATTAAGCATACTGCGGCGCGCTTGACTAATCAGAAGTTTGTGGATAAGGCTACTCCTGATGTGGTTCAGGGGGCGAGGGATGCTTTGGCGGAAGCCGAAAAACAAGCCGAGATTTTGCGCGATCGGCTAAAGTTGTTTTAAGAGTTGACAGTTGACGGTTTTTAGTCAATTTGTAGGGTGCGTGAGGGCGAAAAACCTGGGAATCCCAAGGAAAATATTGACTCTCACGCACCGCAGGCGCGATCGGCTATAATCAAATAAGATTTTACAAGGTCTTTGGTTTTTAACTTAACTATTTAGAGATTTTAGTTTGGGATCTCACTATGCTATCAATAATTTATCCTCATATCGAGAAAGTAGCGGGTCAACCCGCACGGTTGCAGCGGATACCCCGCGTGCGGGTTGTTCAGATTGTGATGGATTATTTAGCTTACGGTTGGTCAGTCGAAGAAATGTGCCGCCAGCATCCTTATTTGATGCCGTCGGAGGCTCATGCAGCGATGGCTTATTACTTCGACTTTCAATCTGAAATTGAGCAGGAGATTCGCGCGGAATGGGAGCAGGTACAACAGGAAAAATCTTTGCTTTTACCTTCACCATTTTTCGTGAGAATGCGAGCTAAGGGATTATTGTAAGTGGCAATTTTTCTGTACATGGACGTTCACATTCCCCAAGCAATTACCGAGCAGTTGCGCCGTCGTGGTGTAGATGTTTTGACGGCGATCGAAGATGGTGCGACAGAATTGCCGGATGATGAACTTTTGGAACGTGCCACTCAGCTAGGGAGAGTATTGTTTACTCAAGATATCCGTTTTAGGGCAATGGCTCAAGATTGGCAGCGTCAGGAAAGACAGTTTGCTGGTTTGATATTTGGACATCAGCTAGGCGGTACGATCGGACAATTTGTTAAGGATTTGGAACTCATTACTTTAGCCTCGGAATCTGATGAATGGATGAATGCTGTTGAGTATATTCCTTTTTAGGACGATCGCACTTCCGTGTGAGAAAAATAGTAAAAATTAGGCCAAACAAAAATTACCAATCACTAATAACCCTCATGTTATATTTAGCCCAAGTACAAAATCAGGAAAATTTAGGCGAGATAAGTCTGCAATTGCTGGCTTGCCAAAATTCTGATGATACTTGGGCTATTCTTAGTGAAGAATGTTTCTTGACATTACCGCAAGATTTTGCTCAAAATCCAATTTACTCTGCAACTAATGTTTTAAATGAAGGGATTTTAGTATTAGCAGATATTGGCGAAAATAACCAGGTTGTCAATATTCAATCCGCTACAAACTGGGTACTACAATTAGTTGAGAAATATTTAACAACAGGCTTTACTCCCGATTTTTTGCAGCAAGAAGCCCAGAAAGCAGAAGGGTGGAGGCAATCTCTCACTTTGCAGAGTCAAGAATTGTCTCGCCGCTTGATTGAAGTTGAAGCCCGCCGAGAACAAATTCAAAATTTAGAAGCAAAACTCCAGCAGGAAAAGCAATTGTTGGAAACTTCGATCGCCCAATTGAAAATTCCGCCCGCTACTCCACTAATTTGACTTATAGTTTGACTTAAATTAACTAACCAAACATAGGGACACGGCACTACCGCGTCCCCACAAACCTAATATGCAATTTGCTGGACATCATATAATTTGTAACTTGACAAATACCCCTTACCCGTTGCCGAATCGCTAGCAAAATTGCCTGCGGCTAAAGCACTTTTGACTTCATCCAAGCGGCGGGGAGACACAGCAGTTTCTGAGAATTGGTAACGTAAGCCCGCTTCTGAAACACATCATACTGATTGCGTTCGATCGCATTTAAGATTCTGCTGTAGAGCATTGTAGCAGCCCAAACAGTCCAGCGAATATCGGGACTGAGCACTTTAATTCCCGGTTCGGCGCTGGCGTATAATTTGCGAGCTCGCTGAATTTGAAACCGCATCAATTCCCGCCAGCGGTTGTCAATCACACCGTTGAATAAATCTTCTTCCGTGTAGTTAAACAAGGCTAAGTCTTCTAAGGGAATGTAAATGCGGCCGCGGCGGGCGTCTTCTCCGACATCGCGCAAAATATTAGTCAACTGCTTGGCAATACCGAGGGAGATGGCTTCTTCTTTGGGAATTCTATTCCCCCAGTGCCAATTCCAGTTAGCAGCGGAGTTCGATTCGCCTACACCCATAACAGACATCGACATCAGCCCGACAGTACCCGCTACTCGATAACAGTAAAGATTGAGTTCTTCAAAAGTTTCGTAGCGGCTGCGGTACAAGTCCATTTGCTGGCCCGCAATCATCTCTCGAAACGGCCCAATGTCGATCGGGAAACGAGACAGCGTATCCACCAAAGCTACGTCGTAGTCATCGTGAGGATGGCCGGCAAACACCGATTCTAGCCGTTTTTCCCACAAATTGAGGGTTTCAGGGGTCGTTGCATCAGAACCCGGCCCGTCTACGAGTTCGTCGGTGCGGCGGCACCAGACGTAAATCGCCCAAATCGCCCGACGCTTGGCTTCGGGCATGAGTTGAGTGCCTAAATAAAAATTTTTGGCATAACTCGCCGTGACTTGGCGGCACAGTTCGTAGGATTCATCCAAAGAGGCCAGAGTTCTCATGCACTGGAGTTTTGACAGTTGCAGCATCCGAGAATAAGAAATTTAAAGATTAGAATTGACACTCCCCCGTTTAGAAAACGGGAGATTCTTTTACGTCTTTATGAAAAATTCTTAATTTTTCATTTGTTATTGGCCGTCGAAATAGCCTGCGCTGTCAGCTTACCAGAAAGCACGGCACCTTCCATACTCGCAAGATAACGCTGCATCGTATAATCCCCCGTTAGATAGAAATTGCTAATGGGAGTTATTTGCGTGGGACGGCACTGCTGGCGTCCGGGAGTGGCTTTGTAGACGGAACGAGGGGTTTTGACTACGTGATATTTGAGCAGTTTGGCTGGTTCTGGGATTTGATCGGGAAAGAGTTTTTCTAACTCGACCATTGTGGCTGCGACGATATCTTCGTCAGATTTGCCTATCCAGTCTTTGGCCGGTGCTAAAACCAGTTCCAGCATTGATTTGTCTGGGTTGGCATATTCGCGGCAGGTGTTGCTCATGTCGGCGTAGACGCTCAGCAGGGGCGATCGCGAGAACAGCAAATGGTCGATTTCAGTTAGCTTGCGATCGAACCACAAGTGTACATTAATGACGGGTACTCCCTCCAAACCTTCGAGCTGTTTGAAATAATCCATTTCGCCCCAAGGTTTCGGCATCATCAGCTTCAGCGGGTCAACCGGCATCGCGGAAACGTAAATATCGGCCGTCAGAATTTCTGACTCTGCCCCTTTGACGCCCCGAATGTGGAAGCCGCGCACCGTGTTGTCATCGTTGAGCAAAAACTCCCCAATGGGTGCGTTCAGCCGGACTTCACCGCCGCGCTCAGTTATGTAGTCTACCATCGGCTGACACAACCTTTCTGTGGGGGAACCGTCTAAAAAAGCCATTTTCGAGCCATTTTTCTCTTGCAGGAAGCGGTTGAGGGCTGTCAGCAGTATGGTTGCAGATATTTCGTGGGGGTCGATGAAGTTGAGCGCCTTGGACATGGCGATGAATACTTCTTTTTCGACTCTGGGGGGGACGTTTTGCTTTTTGAGCCAGTCGGAAAACGAGTATTTGTCCATTTCTTCGACGTATCTTTGACCCTGAAGCATCGCCGGAATCAAACCTATACCGAAGCGGATTTTTTCGGGCCAGGTGAGCATATCGTTGTTGCTCAAGATGGCTGCGACGCCGTTGAAGGGGGCCGGAAGGTCGGGAAAGTCAAAGCGGGAATAGGTTCCGGGGGTTTCCGGCTGATTGAAAATCATCGAGTGTTCTTTCCATTGCAGCCGGTCTTCAATGTCAAGTTCTTTGAAGAGTTGGAGCATATTCGGGTATGCACCGAAGAAGATGTGGAGGCCGGTTTCGTACCAGTCGCCATCTGCATCTTTCCAGGCGGCTACTTTGCCGCCGAGTACGTCCCGACTTTCTAGGATGATGGGGGTGTGGCCCGCGTCGGTAAGATATTTAGCGCAGGAAAGTCCTGCTAAGCCTGCTCCGGCGATCGCAACTCGCATTTGATACTACTTGGCCTCTGTGTTCGCTTCGGTTTAATTATACTTTACAACTCGTTACATTTTTTTGGGAATTGGGGAAGGTGGAGGTGAGGGGTGCGGGGCGATCGGGTGGTCAGAAACCGGGTTTTTTACGACCCTACTTCGTTGTGACCCATAGATTCGGTAAAAAACCCGGTTTCTTTGGTGTGTATGCCTAATTCCTGATTAACGGAAATTTAGCAATTATTGCTATCATAAATTAAGAGCAAATTTTGATGAATTGCTTACTTAAATTTATGGTACAAACAATTCAAGCTAGAAATGTCGCGTTGAACGATTTGGAAACCCAATTCAAAATTGAGTGGGTTGAAGATGACCAATTCTTTCGCGAGTGGCAAGATGATTTGCCAGAAATCAATGATGCTGAAAAACAGCGGCTGGACAGAGTGAAGGCAAGTTACAGGAATTTGCTCAAACATCCGCCACTTCTAGAAAATACAGTCAAAATGGTTGTGCTGTCTCCGTTTTTGGATTTAGCTGATTTCTATCTTGCTCCTTTTCATGTTACTTCCGAAAAATCGGTAGAAATTGTTGACGAGGATGAAGGAACTATTGTCAGGGGACAGTTGGATGTTTTGGCTTTGTTTCAGGAGTTTTGGGTAGTAGTTATTGAATCTAAGAAAGCTGCGTTTTCTTTGGAGGTAGGGATTCCGCAGTTACTGGCTTATATGTTAGCTAATCTGAGTGCCGATCGACCTACTTACGGATTGTTAATGAATGGGGCAGATTTTCTATTTGTCAAGTTAGTTAAGCGGGAAAAAGCACAGTACGCTTTTTCTAGGAAGTTTTACCTTTTCAATCCGGGGAATGATTTGTACAGCGTGCTGAGTATTTTGAAGCGCCTCGGTCAGTTGAATGTTGGCAATAGAGTTTAGAAAGCGATCGCACTCTTCTGGGGGCGATCGCTCAGAGACGCGGTTGTACTTCGTTTAAATAAAAAATCAAGAATTAAGTAATTAGAATTCCCAGTCTTATTTAGACAATTGTTCGCAGTGCCGCTAGCCCCCCAAGGTGTAGTGGGTAAAAATAATAGAAAAATCTTTTTTCTATAGCCGTGGGTTTTTTGTCTTTAGAGGTATCGTAGTATGCCAGAACTAGCGGCGCGAATATGGCGAAAATTTGAATCCAGCTTTGGCAACTAATTGCATATCCGATATTTGCTATAGTCCAGCCGAACCACCAAAGGCGAGATCCTCCTCCTTTCCACCTAATCATCAATAGCGGGCAAGCCACTGCATACCACCCGTAACTCACTCCTAAAATTTGAGCAGTTACTAGACCTGTGCTTAAAACTGCAATTTTGCGATCGAAGCGTCGGATGTAGCTCAAAGTTAGTGCTGCTACGGCAAAGCTAAACATGATGTTTAACTGTAAATTGCCAAAAAGTAACATATGAGGTATTTGAGAAAGTACCCCAAATAATATCAGTCGAGTAATTAGAGGATTTTTGTCCCCCGGTCGTTTCCAGTTTTGAGCAAACACCCAACTAAACAACGGAAAACTGAGGCGGCCCATGATACGCATGGGTTCTGCTTCAATCATCAATCCGATGTGATCTATTAGCATTAGAGCTGCCGCCAACCATTTAATTTGATTTTGATTCATACAAGTGATTCTCCTATTCTGTTATTTTTTTTGTAATAATTAAATATTTGTTTGATTTTTGACACAAGATATTTACAAATTTCGCTTTCTCAGTATGTTTAATATGCTATAAAGTGCAGTTCTTCAATGTGTTCTTAAATGTTGATAGTTCGTATTTTATATATCTTTTCTGAAAATAGTATTTTTATTAAAATTCTCAGTACAATTAAATAGACTGTACTCATAATCTATCCTTAAAGCAACACCTAAATTAAAGAGAATAAGCTCTCTTTAATTTAGGTGTTTTAAAAAAATTACGTAAAAACCCTCTTGTGTACTCCTTAAGGTAGATTTACCTTAAATTTATTGATTCGGAGCAAATAATAATTGAGTTAATTTTACTGACCAAGAATTTCAAAGGTGGTACCCGCCACGCGATTTATCCGGGGAATCAATCGAAAATCGAAAATCGAAAATCACTTATTGCCCCCGCATTTATCCGTGGGGTCGCCTCTAAAATCTAAAATCTAAAATCTAAAATCTAAAATCGATTGACCTCGATCGCGACTACTACACCTACGATGCCTCCGCCGCCTCCGATGATTGCTCCATCCAGAATTGCTACAGTGAAGAGGGAAGAGGGGCTGGCGGTAATTTTTTGTTCGGTACAGGTGCGGTAGAGGGAACAGGCGCTGGCGGTAATTTTTGGCTCGGTACAGGTGCGGTAGAGGGAATAGGAACTGGGGGTAATTTTTGGCTCGGTACAGGTAGGGAAGTTGGTTGGGGTTGCGGTTGAGGCAGGCCGGGCACACGGATATATTTCCAATTACCAGTAAACAATAGGTACATAACACCCGCAAGCACGACACCGCTAACAACAGCAGCAGTAATTTTCCAAACACTGTAGGGACGTTCGCCTTGAACTTCAGCGGTGCGTGCATTAACCATTACTTGATATCGCTGGTTTTGATAGCGATAGGCGCACAGCCACACAGGGAGCAAAATATGCTTAAAAGTGATAGCATTGTAATCAGTAGAAATGCTGTGAACCCGCTGCTCGTCGCCTCCAATATGCCTACAAACATCGAAGTGAATAGTACCGGCCATGACATTTTTAGCAGATTCAAATCCTTGAGTGAGAGAAACTTGCGATCGCTGCGCTTCAAACCCAGCTAAATAAGATGAATTGTAAGCGCGCAGCGACTCCTTGAGATGCCAAGGTTCTAACGCATCCAGACGCGGGCGATCGATCGAAGTTGTAGCGGGAATCAGAATATCATCAAAAGGGCGATCGACTCTGCCAGAAGCAGGCCACCACCTGGTATGTTGCACTTGGCGAGTCTTCGTTTCAGTTTCGCCCTCCGAGTTGGTTTCCGTATAAGTCTCAGTTACGTAGTAGTGTTCTCCGCGAGAACCCTGATAGTAACTAACCGTATAAGTGTCGTAAGTCCAAAACGGCAAATAAACCCCTTGAATTTTCTCCTGCTGCGCTAGGGATTTCAAAGCAGAGGGAGCAAACCAGCGATTGCTGAGCCACTTCTGAATGCTTTCTCTGGCCTGTTTATCACTAACTTCAAAGGGTACAATTCCCTCTGGGTGGACGCTAGGACTAGCCTTTGCAGGTTGCGTCACAATTGGCGAAGCACAAAATGGGCATTTACCCGCTACTTTCGGCGGTTCAAAAGTAACACTTGCTCCGCAATCATTGCATTTTACTTCAAGGGCTGTTGTTGATAAAGTTGTCAGCGTCGTGCGATCGAGTTGGAGATATTGTTCGTAAGAATTTTCCTTTACCTCTTCAGCAGTTTGGGGAATTGCATCTTCCCAGCCGCAGTAAGCACACTTGAGCTTTCCTGCTTGGGGGTTGAACTCTAAATAAGCGCCGCAGCTAGGACATGGAAAACGTTTAACAGCAGGTTCCGAAGTATTCATAATAGTTTATTGGTGATGTAATTGGTAATCGGGAAAGCCTACCAATTACCAATTAATTAAATATGCAAAATTTTAGGCGGCGGCGGGCGGGGGAGGCGGCGGTACTGTCGCCAACAAAGATGCTAATTCTGGCACTTGCGATGCTAACTTCCAGCCGTCAAAACCCGCACGCCACACCATTACCTGATGTGTCAAACCATTTTGCAGAAGTTGATGCAACTCAAAAGGCCCTAATTGTTGACCGTTCTGGGCAATATACCACTGAGTTTGTGTTGGCGGGGGAGGTGGCGGCGGAGTTTGCGATGCTGGCGGCTGCATCATATTTGTCATTTGCTGACCTAGTGCCATTCCCATGCCCAATTCTAATGCTTGATTGCCGCCGCTGGGGTTATTTGCTGATGCTTCTATGGCGTTAGCAGCTTGATATTGGGTATATTGCTGCATATTTCCCAGAAGTCCGATTGAGGCTCGTTTGTCGAGTGCTTCTTCAACTTCAGGCGGCATCGAAATGTTTTCAATTAATAGCTGAGTTAACTCTAACCCAAACTGCTGGATACTTGGCTCTATGGCAACTCGCACCTGTTCGCCCATGTGGGTGTAGTTGGCTGCAAAGTCTAGCAGGGGAACGCGGGAATTGCCAACCCAATTGGCAAAGGCACTGACTATTGTATTGCGGAGTTGATCGCTGATTTCATCTACTTGAAATAGTCCGTCAGTGCTGATTAGTTGTTTTAAGAGTTGTTCTGGATGGGAAACTTTAATGTTGTATGTGCCAAAAGCCCGCATTCTCACGGGGCCGAGTTCTGGATCGCGGATAATTACAGGGTTAGAGGTTCCCCATCTCAGGTTGGTAAATATTTTGGTGTTAAAAAAGTAGACTTCTGCTTTAAAGGGAGAGTTGAAACCGTAGGGCCAACCTTTTAAGGTGCCCAGAACGGGTAAGTTGCGGGTGTACAGTTCGTACATTCCCGGATCGAAGACATCGGCAACTCGGCCTTCGCTGACAAAGACTGCTATTTGTCCGGGTCGTATAGTTAGTTTAGCACCTTGTTTAATTTCGTTTTGGTGACGCTCGAATCGATAGGCAATGGTGTCGCTGGTATTGTCCAACCATTCGATGATATCGACAAATTCGCCGCGAATCTTGTCAAAGAGTCCCATAGATTTATTTTGGGTTGTTGTTCGATTTTAGCTTCAATAGGAGCGATCGATGTTCCCGATCGCCATTGTAAAGTTTTTAGGTGCGATCGCTGGGGCTGGGGGCGATCGCACTTTCAGACAATTCACAATTCTGGTTCAATTCCAGCCGATCGCAACTGAGCGCGCAATTGCTCTAATTGGTCTTCGGCGCGATCGGCTCTTTGCCGTTCTTGTTCTGCTCTTTCAGATCCAGATAACAACAGATTCCCTTCACTATCCCACCAGCGCAACCAAGGTAATTCAACATTTTGATACACTCCTTGCCAAATTCCCAATTCCACTCCTAACGGTGCAATCGGATAATGACCGCGTTCATTTGCAGCAACTAATTGATACCTATCTTCGATCAGATGATAGACTTCAACACTAGCCTTGGCTACTTCATAAATTCCGTAAAATGCCGGATGGATGACATTTTCATAAATCCAGAATTTACCCGGCTTAGTTTCCTGTTTTCCCGATCGCAATAAAGGAGTTCTGTCCCGTTCTTCGGCACCATTCCCGGATACAAACTCTAACACAATCAACGGCGATACAAACTCTTGCCACATCACGTATGAACGGCGCGATTGACCATCAAGTGTTGGCGGGACATTAGGCACATAAAACCAGTCCGGCGCTTCTGCACCCCGTTCTAGCGGCTCAGTTAATCGCCAATAAATACCGCTATCTTGACCGATGCAATAGTTACCGTCAGCGTGAATTCTCTGCAAAACGGGAGTAATTGAATCTGTTAGCAGGATGCTTTGGGGATGTTCTTGAAAATTTTTCACAAAAGTACCGTCTGATTCGGGTAGTTGAGTATGATCTGGCCAACCTGTGGGATTGTTTTCTACATCTAGGGTAAATTTCATGGTTTTATTGCGGTGGCAAATATTGTATTGTATTGAAAGAACTACGGATGCAAATATTAGTGTCTCAAAGATAAATCATATCTATTCCGGTGTAACCGGAATGATATAGAGGAAACGGCAGTGCCGTTTCCCTACCGTAATTAATTGTAGGGACACGGCACTGCCGTTTCCTGACTGTGGGTAACATTAATTCCGATGCTACCGGATTTGAGATCACAGCAATTCCTCCCGTTCCTCAAATTCCCCTTGTTCTCCCCGCACTAAAGGTTCATCCTGAAAGCACCCGCAAGTTCTCTCAAAAAAACCGGGCGACCAGCCTAAGTCTTCCGGTGTTTTAGCCTCAGTTGCGGGTGTTATGCGCTGGAAAACTACAATAACTTCCAAATCTGTATCTTTAATCCCAACCGGGACTTGCAAATGCAGCATCCCGTCCGAACCGACGCGCGATCGCACTTTAATGCTTTGCATAACTCTTGCCTCCTTAAGTTTGTACTGAAAAATCCTCTGGATCGACTCCCCAATTCACCCATTTAATCGCTTCTCTGGCTGAGTTGATATCGGGCGGCACTCGCAAAGCGTGAATAAATCCGGTGCTGGGACAAGTCATCTTTAACAGATAAATCGGCTCCACGTCAAGGTTTGTATCAATTTTTAATAATGTGTATTCCTGCCAAGTATCTAATTCAACGGCTGCTAATTCAGAGCAAATGCGATCGTAACCAATTCCTTGAATTAGCACTCGCTTGAGTTCGGCGTTTTCTTCCTCTAAAAGCCATTGAGGTTGCCATTCATGCGGATGGATTTTGCCGTATTTTTCGGGTAAGGTGACGCCGTGATAGGAATAGAGGCTGTACCCATCGGCAAATTGAATGGCGGGTCCTCCTTCGGCGTGGAGGCGGTGTTGGCTGTCGAAGGAAAGGATGCGGGGGCGATCGCACACAATGCAAACTTTTTCATAGGTAAAAATCCAGCCGCATTGAGTTGTCAAAGACTTAAGCGCTTGCCACCTTCTGCGATGGTATTTGCACTTTAATACGGAGAAGCAGAAGTCACAACGTGCAGCAAGTTCTGCCCATATTATATAATCTAGAAACTCATAATCCTCATTATAGTGAAATGGTTCATGACAAAAAATAGATTCTAATAGTTTCTTAAAAAGATCGGAAAAACGCATCCATGCTTTCCGGTAAAGCTGGGAAGATAACTTATTTGAAGCCTGTGCCATTATAGAATCCAAAGTCTTGCAGTACAGTTTTTCTGTAAATCGATCGACCAGATTAACTCCAAATTCTTCGTATAGCTGAGTAATTGATTTGCCGCGAAGAACAAGATTTACAGCTTGATAGGGGCTGTGGCAAAAAATAATTTCCGGTTCTTTTTCGCCAATTACAAGGTAAGCTTCTTTAATTGCATCTGCTGCTTTTTCGCAGTCGATCGGCTCAGTGGAGTACATGATTTCCCGCCACTTATCATCATAAGCTAGCATTAAATCTTCTTGTTCTGGAGTAAGTTTTTCAATCATCGCTATCCTCTAAAATCGATTATGCCAAAGAAACCGGGTTTTTTACCGAATCTGTGGGTGAGTGCGAAAGATTTTCGTAAAAAAACCCGGTTTCTGACACCCGTGCGTAATTCCTACTTGTAATAACCTCAATCTTCATCCCACTTATCTTTAACTGCTTTGCCTTTTAGATTGAGAAACTCAACTGAATACAATACTTCTAATCCGGGCATTCAGGATACCTCTATGTTAATGATAGGATAACTTTTGCTCTCCATTCTAACTGGTATCTTGCACCATTCTCAAGTAGCCATTTATGAACAGGCTTTCCGGCCTGTTCCACAAAAATTCAATGTTCTTGTGGAACAGGCCGGAAAGCCTGTTCTTGAGAATGGTGCAAGATATGAGTTCTAATCAATTTGCTCCTCGGTTGCTGCGCCAAACCGTATCGAAAAAAGGTCGATCGCACCCAGCCAACCCCAGCAACCTGAACCGCAGGTGAGGCAATCCCCCTGCAGCCCCCGCTTCTCGACGCGGTACAATAAGTGCAATCATACTTAACGCTTATATTGAAAAAGTTACACACAACGCCACAGGAGACAACTGACGCATGGGTAAAGTAGTTGGCATTGACCTCGGAACAACAAACTCAGTAGTAGCCGTCATGGAAGGCGGCAAACCGGTTGTGATTGCCAATGCAGAAGGGATGCGGACAACTCCCTCGGTAGTCGCTTTCACAAAGGAAGGAGAACGCCTTGTGGGACAGATGGCCAGACGCCAGACTGTTCTCAACCCGCAAAACACCTTTTACGCAGTCAAGCGGTACATCGGACGCAAATATACCGAACTGACTCCAGAATCAAAGCGCGTCCCTTACACAACTCGCCGCGACGACAACGGGAACATCAAAGTCAAGTGTCCCCGCCTGAAAAAAGATTTTGCCCCAGAGGAAATTTCGGCGATGGTGTTGCGGAAACTGGCCGATGAAGCTAGCCGCTATCTGGGACAAGAGGTGACGGGGGCTGTAATTACTGTTCCCGCTTATTTCAACGACTCGCAGCGACAGGCGACGCGGGATGCGGGACGAATTGCCGGACTTGAGGTCAAACGGATTTTAAATGAGCCGACAGCGGCTTCTTTGGCTTACGGTTTGGAGAGGCGAGAAAGTCAAACTATTTTAGTGTTTGATTTGGGCGGCGGTACTTTTGATGTGTCGATTTTAGACGTGGGAGATGGAGTATTTGAAGTTAAAGCAACTAGCGGCGACACTCAATTAGGCGGCAATGATTTTGACTCCAAAATTGTTGACTGGTTGGCAGAACAATTCTTAGAAAAAGAAGGAATTGATTTGCGACGCAACCGCCAAGCTTTGCAGCGATTGATCGAAGCGGCTGAAAAAGCCAAGATTGAACTGTCGGGAGTCGGTGTCACCGAGATTAATTTGCCGTTTATCGATGCGAATGAAGACGGGCCTTTGCATCTGGAAACGCGGCTGACTCGCGGTCAATTTGAGGGACTCTGCACAGATTTGGTGCAGCGGCTGCGGCGGCCGGTCAAACAAGCTTTGGCTGATGCAAGTTTGAGTCCTTCTCGCATTGATGAAGTTGTGTTGGTCGGCGGTTCGACTCGCATTCCTTTGGTGCAGGAAGTTGTTCGCAGTTTGATCGATCGAGAACCGAATCAAAATGTCAATCCCGATGAAGTTGTGGCGGTGGGTGCGGCAATTCAAGCGGGTATTTTGGGTGGGGATGTCCGCGATGTGCTGCTGTTGGATGTGACGCCGCTGTCGCTGGGTTTGGAAACTATCGGCGGGGTGATGAAAAAACTGATTCCTCGCAATACTACTATTCCCGTCAGGCGATCGGACATTTTTTCGACGGCTGAAAACAACCAAACTGTGGTAGAAATTCACGTGATCCAAGGGGAACGGGAATTAGGCAGAGATAATAAGTCTTTGGGACGGTTTAAACTAACTGGAATTCCGCCGGCGCCACGAGGGATTCCGCAGGTACAAGTAGCTTTTGATATTGACGCTAACGGGATGCTGTTGGTGACTGCTTTGGACAAAACTACCGGCAGGGAACAAAGCATTACTGTGCAAGGTGCTTCGACGCTGAGTCAGCAGGAAGTGAATCAAATGATTCGCGATGCGGAACAGTTTGCTCAAGCTGATAAGTTGCAGCGGGAAAGGGTAGAAAAACGCAATCGCGCTGAAGCTTTAGCTTATCAAGCGGAGCGACAGTTGCGAGAAGTTGCGCTCGATCGCGGAATGCAGTTTGCTCAAAGAAGTCGCCAGCGAATTGAAACTTTAATTCGGGAATTGCGAGACAGTTTGGAACGCAATGATGAGCGGGGAGTTGACCAAGTTGGTTCGGATTTGCAGGATGCTCTTTACGATTTGAGCCGGGAAGTTTCAGCTTTTGCTGATGATGACGATGATGACGATTTCTTTGAGTCTGTGAAGCGGACTTTTACGGGCGACGGTACCAAGCGACGCAGCGATGACAGCAGCTATTATACCAATGCTAAACCGTACAGGCGATCGACTGTCGATCCAATTCCCGATCGCCCCTATGATCGCCCCTATGATCGCACCGGTGATCGTATGAACGATCGCATGGGCGATCGCATGGGCGATCGTATGGGCGATCGTAGAAGCAGTGCTAATCGCCCCACTCGCCCTTATCAAAATCAAAGCGACGATTGGGATGATGACGACGATTGGCTCTAATTAGTGGTTAGTCATTAGTCCCTAGTCATTAGTCCCTAGTTTGAAGCAGGGAAGCAGCATGACTAATGACTAATGACTAATAATTAATGACTAATGACTAATGACTAATAACTAATGACTAATGACTAAATATGCAGAATTTTCGCAATTACTATCTAATTTTGGGAGTACCCAAAGATGCCACGGCTGATGAGATAAAAAAAGCCTATCGACGGCTAGCCAGACAGTTGCACCCTGACGTAAATCCAGGTGATAAATCTGCTGAAGATAGGTTTAAGGATATTAATGAAGCTTATGATATTCTTTCCGATCTAGACAAGCGCGCTCAATACGATCAGTTTAGTAAATTCTGGAAACAAAAGGGATTTCAAGGAAAGCAAGGGGTGCGACTTCCCAATTTCAAAACTTGGGGAAATACTAAAAATACCCGGAAAAAACCGGCCGAAGATGTCGATTTTAGTGATTACTCGGATTTTAATAAATTTCTCGACCAAGTGCTCGGAAGGCGGCGGGAAGTGAGGATGGCGACAGCGAATGATGCAGCGGGAGTAGCCTCCTCTGAACCGTGGAGTACGGCTTCTAAGAAAACGAGTTATGTTGCTAATTCTCGCCCACCTAGAAGGGATTTTGACGATCGCGAAATGCGACGGGAAACAGACGATCGCGAAATGCGACGGGAAACAGACGATCGGGAAATGCGACGGGAAACAGTCGATCGGGAAATGCGACGGGAGATAGTCGATCGCGAAATCAGAAGGGATATAGCCGATCGCGAAATGCGACGGGAAATTAGGGAAACAGTCGAGCGTGAAACGAGAAGAGACATTGAGGCCAGGCTAACTCTGCCTTTGGAAAGAGCTTATTCGGGTGGTACCGAGCGAATTCGTTTGGAAGACGGGCGAGCGATCGAGGTAAATCTGCCTCCTGCTATGGTATCAGGCCAGCGGATTCGCTTGCGAAATCAAGGTATGGGCGGCGGAGATTTATATTTAAAAATCACAGTTTCTCCCCATCCATTTTTTCGATTGGAAATGTCGGATATTTGCTGCGAATTGCCACTGACTCCCAGCGAAGCGGTGTTGGGGGGAGATATTGAAGTACCGACGCTAGACGGCTTGGTAAAGATGAAATTGCCACCGGGAGTAACGTCTGGAAAGCGGTTGCGGCTGGCTAACAAAGGCTATCCGACAGGAAATGGCGATCGGGGCGATCAGCTAGTAGAAATTCAGGTGTTAATCCCCAAGGAAATTAGCGAGGAGGAACGGGAATTATACGAAAAGTTGCGGCAGATAGAAATTTTTAAACCGCGTCAAAATTTGTCGGTTTAATTCTGTAGCGTGCAATGCACACCAGAAGTTTGGTTGCTATAATCTAGTAGGGTGCGCCTCCCGCACCTGAAGACTTAACTATTACAAATTTACCGTTACCAATATGTTCACATTCATCAATCCTAAAACTGATTTTGCATTCAAAAAAATTTTTGGTTCTGAAAATAGCAAAGACATTCTCAAGAGTTTTTTGAATGCCTTGCTGTATGACAGTCAGCCCACCATCGAAAGTTTGCAAATCCTCGATCCTCATTCACTACCGCTAATTCGAGGTCTTAAGGATACTTACGTCGATATTAGAGCTCAGTTAAATGACGGCACAAATGTAATTATCGAGATGCAGGTTTTGAACGTAGAGGCTTTTGAAAAGCGGATTTTGTACAATGCAGCCAAAGCTTATTCAACGCAATTAGAAACAGCAGAACAATATGTAATGTTGAATCCAGTGATTGCCTTGACCATCACTGATTTTGAGATGTTTGAGGATTTTAGGAAAGTAATTTCGCGGTTTGTCCTGAAAGAAAGAGAGTTCTTGAGCGATTATCCTATTTTCGATTTTGAATTGGTTTTTGTTGAGTTACCAAAGTTCCAAAAAAGTTTGAATGAGTTAGAAACATTAACCGATAAGTGGATTTATTTTCTCAAAACTGCTAGGGACTTAAACGCAGTACCTGCAACAATGGAAGAGGTGCCAGAGATTAGTCAAGCATTTGCAATAGCGACTAAAGCTAATTTGAGCTATGACGAATTAAGCGAGTTGCAAAAACAGGAAATTTACATCCAAGACCGTCGGGGAGCAATCACTAAAGCCGTCAGCATAGCAACAGAAAAAGGCAGACAAGAAGGAATCAAAACAGGACAAATAGCACTGATTATTCGTCTATTGGAACGTCGTGTAGGTGCTGTCACTCCCGAAGTTCAAACTCAAATCGGGGAATTGTCGATCGACCAATTGGAAAACTTAGGAGAAGCCTTGTTAAATTTTAACGACATATCAGATTTAACAGCTTGGCTGCAAACACAAGATTTACCCGCCGAATAGCCGTTAGCGGAGCCCTCGAAGAGGATCGCACTTTCAGCAATCCTGGATCGCATAAGTAAAATTACTGTTGTGATTCTTCCTGAACTAGCAGAGAATTAATACTAAGGTAATTTTCCCACAATCAGGAGCAGTCTGCCGCGATGACTCAAATGCCCCCTCAATGCAACAATCTGCAAGAGCAAGTTGACTCCTTACTGCAACTGCTGCGTCAGGAATCCTCTTTGCGACAACAAGATATCACGGCGGTACAAGCTTCTCTGAAAAAGGCAATTTCTCCTGAGTTTGAAATTGTGTTTGCTGGCGCTTTCAGTGCGGGAAAATCAATGCTGATTAATGCTTTGCTGGAGCGAGAATTGCTCTACAGTGCAGAAGGACACGCGACAGGTACTGAATGTTATATCGCCTTTGCTGAGCCGGAAAAAGAGCGAGTTGTTCTCACTTTTTTGAGCGAGTTTGAGATTAGCCAGCAAGCTTCTGTGCTTTGCCATCAGTTAGGTTTAGCTACGGAACTTAATATTAATCAAACAGATGTAGTGTCGCTGTTGTCTCAGGGATGTAACATAATTATTGAAACGGAAGGCGGCGAAAATAAATCCGAGTTAGCCAAAAAAGCTAAGGCTTTGATGCTGCTGTTAGAAGGTTTTGAGGCAAATCGCGATCGCATCCAAACTCTCGAAAACGCTACCTACTCGATGGAACAGTTTAACTTTTCCAATCTCAAGGAAGCTGCTAGTTATGCCCGTCGCGGTAGTAACAGTGCTGTACTTAAGCGAGTAGAATATTACTGTTATCATCCGCTGCTGCAAGATGGCAATATTATTATCGATACGCCGGGAATTGATGCGCCGGTGCAGCGGGATGCAGAATTGACTTATGATAAGATTGAAAGCCCCGATACTTCGGCGGTTGTCTGCGTTTTGAAAGCAGCTTCGTCGGGGGAAATGACGACGGAAGAAACCGAGTTGATGGAAAAAACACGGGGAAATCCGGGAATTCGCGATCGACTGTTTTACATTTTTAACCGCATTGACGAAACTTGGTACAACACGCAACTGCGACAGCGCTTAGAAAATCTGATTAATTCCGACTTTCGCGATACTGCGAGAGTTTACAAAACTAGCGGATTGTTGGGGTTTTACGGGAGTTTGATTCGAGGAACAACAGGGCGCGATCGCTTTGGTTTAAATACAATCTTTGCCACCAGTAAAGGGCGAGTTTTTGGAGACGATAAATTAGATTCAGAGTTTCTCGGTAATAGTGAAGAAACTCCGCAATTTGTTAGTGAATTTAATCGCTACTGTGCGAATTCCGGCAAACTGTCTCCGAGCAAATTTCGCATTTCAGTTAACAGCTACGAAACACCCAATGAAAACTACGTGCGGATTCTTGCAGAACAAGGGCAACCATTAATTGCTCAATTAATTCAAGATAGCGGCATCGAAGATTTTCGCACAGCTATCACCCGTTACCTCACAGAAGAAAAACGCCCGCAACTGTTCAAAAATTTAGCTGACGACTTAGAAGACTTGTGCATTCAACTGCGGAAACATTACCAAACAATTCAGCGGAATTTGGACAGCCAGCCCCGCGAAATTGAAGCAATGAAAGCACAGGAACTTTTGCGACTAAATCAAGAGTTGCAGCAAGTCGGACAGGATTTTCGGGAACATATCGCCGAAGAAGTCAATGAAATGATTATGAACAGATGCGATATTTTCGATATAGACTTTCGGCAACTGCAATCTCGGATGATCCGGCGCTTGGATGAATTGTTAGATGGATTTTCTGTTGAGGCGGCTTACGGACGCACTTTGCGGAATCATCCCCGCAATGCTACAGCACCTTTAATTGCTGTTTTAGTTGAAGCGCTTTATTATTTAGCGAATCAGTTGGAAGATATTTTAGTAGAGGCTACTAAGTCACTGGTTGATAATTATTTCCAGTATTTGAAAGATAGCGTTCGCAAGTCGGAATACTATCGATTACTCTATCGGTTGTTGGGGAATGATGGGGGCATTGAACAGCAGTTAGAGGAGTTATCAAAGCGGGTTTCTGATGCTTTGGTAAATGCGGCGGGCGTTGAGTGCGATCGCTACGTTCGAGAAAGTCCCCGTTTTTACGACGAAGACACGTTTTCGATTTATCAATTCCGGCAAACATTGCAGCAAACTTCTCAAGGTTACGACTGCGAAAATATGGTAGATGCCCAACCTGCAATTCGGCAATTATTGCGACTGGATTTCGATTTGAAAGTGTCGCAAACAATTGAAAAAACCTTCCGCCAAACTGTTAATAAGACGCTCAAAGATCATTTGTTGCCGATGGCCCAAAAGCAAGCGGATGATATTTTGCAGAAATACAGTCAAGCCCGCGATTATGTGGAGCAAACTCTGGCACAGGAGGCGGAGGAGAAAATCGCTAGGAATCAGCGGCTGCAAGCTGAGAATGATGAAAAGATCGAAAAGTACGATCGGGCGGTTTCTGGGATTAATAGCTGTTTGCAGGCGATGAAATTGCACGAGCATTTATTGCCTGTAATTGGGCAAAATGATGGTGTTTCGGTGGATTTTGAGGCGAAAGATATTGATTGAAATTACCTAAATTGAAAACCCGGCGATTGGAAATCGCGGCTACACAGACAAAACCCGCCTTCGCGGGTTGAAAGCATTCTTAGTCCGCGGAGGCGGACTTCGTTTGTGTAGACGCGAATTCTGTTCGCCCGGTTATTGCGAAAAGAAAGATGCTACTCTAAAATAGCTAGGATGACAGTAAAAAAAACTTAGAGATTAATATGGAAGATAAATTTGATTTTCACAACTGTGGTAATGATGATGCTTTATCTTTTGGTAAGGCAATGCTTAAAATAGAAAAACTTAAGGAAACAGTAAAGAACATTTTGCCTGAAAATGAGTTAGGATACAAACTCAATCTGTTCTTAATCCAGCAAGCCCTAAATATTGATGTAGCTTTAACTACCGATCAAACACGTCGTTTATATGAGAACTGGTTTGGTGAAGGTATAGATTGTGAAATTCTCAGAGTGGGTGCTAATGGCTGGAAGAAAGGAAAGATTAAGCTCAAACTCAATGTTACTATAGAATTTTGCCCAGACGAACCCGAAGTCGGAGAAACACCAGAAAACAACGAATCAGAAACTAGCAAACCAGAATCTCCCCTTGACGATTTGCGGCGCCAACTTCTCAATCAAGAAAATTCACCCAGCTAGTCCATTAAACATCCGCGTTAATTCGCGTTCATCTGCGGTTAAAACTCATGGCTAAAAAGCCTATTAGGTTAGATATCAATATGGAAGATAAATTTGATTTTCACAACTGTGGTAATGAGGATGCTTTATCTTTTGGTAACGCAATGCTTAAAGTAGGAAAACTCAAGGAAACAGTAAATAGAGTTTTGCCTGAGTATCGGTTAGGAGAGACACTCAATAAATCGTTAAAAGAACAGAATTTAAATATCCATGTACCTGTTGACACTCGCCAACAACGTTTTTCATATAATAACTGGTTTGGTCAAGGTATAGATTGTGAAATTCTGAGAGTTGGTGCTCAGGGCTGGAAGAAAGGAAAGATTAAGGTCAAACTCAATGTCACTATAGAATTTTGCCCAGACGAACCAGAAGTCGAACAAACACCAGAAAACAACGAATCAGAAACTAGCAAACCAGAATCTCCCCTTGACGATTTGCGTCGCCAACTTCTCAATCAAGAAAACTCACCCAGCTAATCCATCAAACATCCGCGTTAATTCGCGTTCATCTGCGGTTAAAAATCATCATGTCTAAAACCCCCAGAATCCCGATTCCCCCAGAAGTCAGAAAATACGTATTTACTCGCAATAAGTACCAGTGCCAAAGCTGCGGCCAAACCAAACTAGAAACCCAACTGACGATCGATCATATCATCCCCCTAGCGCGCGGCGGCAGCAACGACATCAGCAACTTGCAAACCCTCTGCGGCACCTGCAACCAAAAGAAAACCGACAAACTAGACCCCCGCTTCCGCCGTCACTTTGACCTTTGATATTTAACAGTATAATAAAATCAGCAATTTAAGCTTGAAATTGCTAACCTCTGTTCGATCGCACTTTTAATCCCTAGCTTGGATAACTGCAATGGTGACAAATTGCACCATTGTCAAGAACAGGCAAGATGCCTGTTCCACAAGAAAATTTATCTCTTGTGGAACAGGCATCTTGCCTGTTCCTAAGCAAGTAATTGAGAATGGTGCAACATCTCAGTTACATCCGTTACATCCGCTACAAAATCCGCTGCCGAACTTCCTACCATCGATAATACCGATAAGGATCATCCCCCTTCTCAAAATCCGTTCTGTAATCCCAGTGATAAAACTCCCGACTCGAACCATTAAACACAGATCCATCCGCCTTAAAACTCGCCCCTAAATTAGCCAAAATCTGAGCATTTGCCCTGGTTTGCCGCCAGCGAGTAAAACGCAAATAAGTCTTAGTATCAGCATTCAAACTGTCCGGTTCAATCTGAGAAAAAATCGCCACACCCTTGCCAACTTTTACCCGACTTAACAAACCGTCAGCGCCGATTTCTCCCCCAGACTTAATTAACCAAGTATCATAAAAAGAGCGCGATCGCAAATCTGAGGCACTAACCCCCTTCACCTCATCCCAACTCGGAACCGCCAGCGAACCCCCAAAATCCTGCGCTTGCTGCAAACCCACGCCCAAACCCGCAGCAGGCACTTGACGCGGCAAGAAAAACGCCTTCCCGCCAGCATTCAAATAACCGCGCAAATCTGCATCTTTCAGATTCGCTTCTCTCCCCACAATCACCAAACCAACATCATTAGAAAGCGAACTAGCGCGCTGATAAATTACCCCCAAACTGTCCAACTTTTGGGCATCTCCATCTCCCCCAATTAAAACCACTTTATCCGGCTTTCCAAGTACCGGAGAATTCATCCCGTAACTCACAATTTGTTGCACTAACTGCGCCGCCCCAGCATCTACAGAATAATGGTCTTCCAAATCCAACTCGTTTAAAATCAGCCGCCCTTTTCCGTAATCCAATTCCATCAGCGGCGAATAAGCTAAATCAAACTCAGATTCCAAAATAGGGCGCCAACCGCTGCGGTGCGGCTTCTCAATTGAAGCGCTACTGACACCGCCACGATTTCCCCAACGCCAGCCGTACCAAGGCGTATTTGCCGGACTCAATCTCGGCGCAGTTTTAATTGTATCTGGATAAGCTTCAACCAGCGTGCTTTCCCCCACCCAATCGCGCAAATCTTCACTGTCTAAACCGCTAATTGCCGGATGGTTGCTGTCAACTGGATAAGCGCGGCGGCTGACATGGCCGGCAACCCGGAAACCAGTATTTTCCAGCCAATCCCTGCGCTGAGGAAACACAATTGCTTTGCCGCCGTTTCGCACAAAATTTTCTAAACTTCCCGGCAAATTGTCCCCACTCGAAAACGCTTCCCTACCGATAATTAATAAGGATGAAACTTGCGAACCATTCCAAGGTACAAGCGGATGACCTAACTGTTTTAACATTGCCGATGTTTTGCCCGCTGGATCGAAAATTGTCAGCGTATCTTTGATGTTGGATTGTTTGGGAAAAACGCGGAAAGCAAATGTATCAGAATGCGATCGCACGCCCACCCGTGCAGTCAAGCGAATTTCGCCGTCAGCCTTGCTAGAAATGGTATTTGGCAAATTTACGTCAATTGGGAAAAAGAGCGTCTTTGCCGACTCAATAGTCCCTTTTTCCTCGCCTTTTTTTACTTCTTTCCCCCCCATCAAAACCCGCCAATTAAACGAAAATTCTTGCGCCGCCCGCGTATCGTTAATTAACACTACTTGCTTTGCCAGTTTTCCGCCCACAAACAAATTGTGATCTTTGGCAGTAAAAACCGGGCTAGCACCAGCAATCCAAGCCAAAGTCGAGCTATTATTATTCATAATTGCCTCGCCCCCAGGATGAACAATATAACCTTCTGGCTGGTAATAATTCAAAAGATTATTCGATACTTGCTTCAAATAAACTCCCCGGCGACCCGGTTGAAATGCCCCAATATCCACCTTTTTTCTGCCAGCTTCGGAAACTTCCCAACCATGTCCGTCATTCCAAGGAATCATCCCCCCAGACATTCCAAAAGTCCGCCAACTCCGCCAAGTATTTGTACTGAATAACTGCTGCAACTTTTGAAAAGCGGGTGCAAAATCTAACTCGTTTTTCAAATGCCAGCTTTGATACTCCTGACCCTTGACAAATTGCTGGCGAATTGTAGTTTTATAAGCGGCAGTTTCCAACTCGTAAGCCTGCTTGCCAAAATAAATTGCCGCAAACTCAGTCATCCAAGGTTCGCTGATAATTGCCTGACCAAAACCTTTGCGGGCCCGCATCATCGTTGCGTGCAGAGGAGTCCCAAACTCGACTGCCATGTAGGGTCTTTCCCCGGTTTTGCTCCACTCAGAAATCCACTCTTCCCGTTCTTGCAAGGGAATCATATTTAAATAAGAATTCAGCGCATAAACATCGCCGAAGTGTGCGCCTTGGTGTACCATCACAGGTCTGGTTTGGTCAGCCGATTTAATCGTCCCTAAAGCGTCATTTCCTAGGGGAGTGTTGACCCGCAAACGCTGGTTTTCCGACGGACTGAGAGTTCCTTCTACTTTACTTTTGCCGATGCGACGGGGATTTAGGTCGTCACCGTTGCCGAAAAAATTAGGACTTGTCGCCCACATTAATACTGATGGATGATTGCGGTAGCGGCGCATTTCAGTCACCATTCGGTCTTTCCAGCGGTTTTTCCACAGGGGATTCTTCCACTTGCCGTTCCAAGCGATAGGACTAATGTCTAAAGCGGGAGCCATAATGGGAAAACCTTTGAGGTCTGCTCTTTCGGAAAATAGCTCTCGGAAGTGCCATCTACCCCGTTCGTCGTGATTCCAAGGCCACATTTCTGTTATGTTAAAACCTGCTTTGACGTAGCCATCAATTAGGCTATCAGCAACTTCTACTCTCCCGCCTTGCCAAGTATCGGAGTGCAAGTTTGGTCGCAGCCGAAATTCAGTTCCGTTTAAGAAAAATTTGCGCCCTTCTATCCAAAATTCGCGGAAGCCAAAAGGTTGGTAGTATTGCGTGTCTATGCCGCTGCCTTTTACTTCTAATTGCAGGGTGTAAAGGTTTGGTTGCCCGACATCCCAAAGACGGGGATTTGGCCAATTCCACTGAACTTGTAGGGTTTGAATGGGTTTAGCTTGAACCTTGGCATTTGCGGTGAATTTTTGTTGTACTTTGCCTTTTTCGTCGAGCATTTGCGCGATTAATTCAACTTGACCGCTTTGGGCCACGTCTTTGAGCTCTACATCTAATTTAACTTGCTTTTTTCTGGTGGAAGTTTGGACGAATACGTCGCTAATCAGCGGGCCGGGGGGAAGGCTCAGAAGCCGTACCTCGCCGATGATTCCCCGCGATTGCAATTTGGATTTTTCTGTGTAGATTTCTGTGGGGCCCATGATGACGGCTTTTTCCTTTTCATCGGATGCTGCCACCACTAAAATAGATAGGGTGTTTTGACCTGGTTTTGCTACTTTGGTAATTTCAATAGTGCCGTAGGGCCAGGGGATTTCACCGCAGTTAATGCCGTTGACAAAGATGACTGCATCGGTGCTGACTCTGGCTAAGTCGAGAAAAATTCGGCGGTTTGTCCAGTCGCCGGGAATGTCTATATTTTTCTGATACCAAGCTTTTGATAATTGTTTACTGTTGAAGTTTTCCCACTCTTTGCCGCTGCCGCGAGTGATGATTCCGGGTACGGATTCGTTGTTTTCTTTTTGCCAGTCTCCGGGTACTTGGATGGAACCCCAACTTGGGGAGACGGGGGGGTTTTGGGGGTTGCCCACGGCGGGGACAAATTGCCAAGTTCCGTTGAGATAGATTTGGGATCGTTTGTTGTCGATCGCCCCGACGGCCGCGATGGTAAGATTGGGGAAGCCGATCGATATCGCTGAGTTGCTGGCGAAGTTAGGATTTTGCAGCGCGTAACCGACGAATCCAAAGACGGCTGCTGCTGCGAAAAATAATCCGATAATTTTGGCCAGCTTGTGATTCACTCGCTTATTACTCCCAGAAATTAGATAATCTAATTTGTCTCTTGATCTATGATAGCAGTTGCTTCAGCAGCAATCCCGCAGCCAATCTGTCTCTGGGAAGATGGCACAGAGCCGACAAATGTGGTTTTGTATAGAAAAAATAAATACTTAGTTTTAACTAAGTTTTAACAAGGTTGTTTCATCGACATAAGCAATAGTGCTATCGGCTAAACACTAAACAACACTGGACAAGCCGTGCATTTGGTGAGAGATAGCCAGTCTCAGCAAATAGCTACGTTACTCCGGTCAAGACACCAAAAAGTGCTTTCCAGCTTTTTGCTCTGTCGTTCAACTTTAAACATCTGTATTTAGCTAAGGAAGTGAGTTGAGCCAAACAAGCCGGAGTAACTTTGACGAGGAAAAAATTACCTGAGCAATCAGAGTTTTAAATAAGATGTCCAACTTTGTCTTTGTTATTGACACCAACAAACGCCCCCTTAATCCTGTTCATCCAGGGTTAGCTCGTTTACTTCTTACCCAAAGAAAAGCTGCCGTTTTTCGTCACTTTCCTTTTACGATCATCTTAAAAACTGTATCAGCAGAAATAACTCAGCCTATCCAGTTAAAAATAGACCCGGGATCTAAAACTACTGGCCTAGCATTACTCTCGAATGATGCGGTTATCTGGGGTGCTGAATTAACCCATCGTGGGCAAGCGATCAAAGATTCATTGGAATCCCGCAGAGCCATTCGTCGTAATCGGCGGCATCGTAAAACTCGTTATCGTCAACCACGATTTCTCAATAGAACCCGTAAAAAAGGCTGGTTAGCTCCGACGCTAGATCATCGAGTGAAAACTACTCTAACTTGGGTGAATAGGCTCATAAAGTGGGCGCCTATTACGGGTATTTCTCAGGAGTTAGTACGGTTTGATACGCAAGCTTTGATGAACCCGGAAATCAGTGGTACAGAGTATCAAAGAGGCGAGTTAGCAGGGTTTGAAGTCAAGGAATATTTGTTAGCAAAATGGGGAAGGAAATGCGCTTACTGTGGAGTAGAAAATACTCGGTTAGAAATTGAGCATATTTTGGCGTCGAGCAAAGGGGGGACAAATCGGGTTAGCAACCTTACCTTGGCTTGCCATGATTGCAACCAGAAAAAAGGAAATGACCCAATTGAGAAATTCCTAAGTAAGAAACCTGATGTTCTCAGGCGGATTTTAGCCGCTTCAAAATTACCATTAAAAGATGCTGCTGCGGTTAACTCTACCCGATGGTCATTGTATCAAAGGCTTAAAGAAACTGGATTGCCAGTCTCCCTTGGGACTGGTGGCCGAACCAAATTCAATCGCGTCAAATTAGGTGTTCAAAAGCGTCACTACTTAGACGCTGCTTGTGTTGGCGTGGTGGAAAAGTTGTCGATAAAAATTACCAAGCCCTTACTGATAACTGCAAAAGGATGGGAAACTCGCCGAATGTGCACGACTAACAAATATGGGTTTCCAATCAGACATCGTACTAGACAAAAAGCTTTTTTTGGCTTTCAAACTGGCGATATAATTCGTGCTATTTTGCCTACTGGGAAATTTGCCGGAACTCATGTTGGGCGCTTAAGTGTTCGCGCAACGGGGGTGTTTGAAATGGTTACACAGGTGGGCAAGGTTAGCCCAGTTAGGGCTAAATATTGCCTTGCGGTTCATAGAGTCGATGGATACAGTTATGCCGCATAATCCACTTTTGTCCACTGAATAAGCGATTAGATTTGATCCGATCGCGCCATCGCTACAGGTCAACAAAAATGAGCCAGTTTGAGGTCTTGCCCTTACCCCTTAAATCTTACAGTATTGCTACATTTAGTGCCGGCACGGCTTTACTGCTGACAACTCTGTTACTGTTTTCCTTCCAGGCAACTCCTGCAATCTTACTGTTGGCCGCTGCCGTTATCGCTTGGTATGCTGGCTTAAAGTCTGCACAACAAGAACTAGAAATAGAACGTAATATTATTTCAAAAGTAATTGACACGACAGCTTGCTTGATTGTAGTTCTCGACAGCCAAGGACGGATTCTCCGGTTTAACCAAGCTTGCGAAAAAACTACAGGCTACTCGGCAGCAGAAGTTGTTAATAAATATGTTTGGGATTTGTTCTTAATTCCCGAAGAAATAGAGCCAGTTAAAACAATTTTCACCCAGCTAAAAGTCGAACATTTTAACAGCGAATATCAAAACTATTGGCGCACTAAAAACGGCTCTAAGCGCTTAATTTCTTGGTCGAATACTGTGACGACCAATAGCGATGGTTTGGTAGAATATGTGATAGGAACTGGTATAGATATTACTGACCGCCACAAAGCAGAAATAGCCCTGGCTTTATCCTACACCAAACTAGAAAGCCGCGTCAAACAGCGGACAGCAGAACTGACAGTAGCTAAAGAAGCGCTGCAAGCTCAAGAAGAACGATTTCGCTGTTTAAGTTCCTGTTCGCCGGTTGGCATTTTTATGGCAGATTTTGAGGGGCGCTACACCTATGCAAACCCACGCTGTCAGGCTATTTGCGGCTTGAGTTTGACAGAACTTTTAGGAGACGGTTGGGAGAAGTGCATTCACCCGGAAGACTGCGATCGCGTATTGAGCCGATGGCTGGATTATACTCGGCAAGGTGGGGAATATGCGATCGAGTATCGCCTGCAAACACCAGAAGGGATTGTGCGCTGGATTAACGTTTGTGCCTCGCGGATGTTCTCGGACTCCGGCGAACTCATCGGATATGTGGGCACGGTGCGAGATGTCACCGAAAGACAACAAGCGCAAGCAGCATTGGCAAACAGCGAACAACAACTGAGAACGCTGCTAGAAAATACACCAGATATCATTATCCGCACTGACAAAGAGCTGCGTTATATTTATGTCAATCAAGCAGTTGAAAGAAGCCAAGGAAAACCAATTTCATTCTTCCTGGGTAAAACCAGTCAAGAAATAGGAATACCGCCGGAACAGTGCCAGATGTGGGATGAAACCCTGCACAAAGTGTTAGAAACAGGTCAAGAAGAAATTATCGAATTTCAGGCTTTCTCAATCAACGGCATCCGAAGTTATCAATCCCGCGTAGTTCCCGAATTGGACAAAAATGGCGTACCTGAATCCGCCTTAATTGTCGCCCGCGATATCACAGAAATAAAACTTGCAGAAACTCAAAGATTGCAGTTAACAATCGAGCAAACAGCAAGGGAAAAAGCGGAAATAGAACAGCAGCGCTCGGCATTTTTAGCAGAAGTCAGCAAAATGCTGGCTGATGCGTTTGACGGGGAAACGGTGCTGCAAAAGGTAGCTGAATTAGCAGTAAATTCGATCGCTGATGGGTGCTGCATTCATTTGACCGAAACGGGGTCAAAAGTGCGTCTAGTGGCTGTGGCTCACGCAGAACCCTCTATGGTTGAGACTATTAATAACTTCAGCATCCGAAGTTTGAGCGCCGACAATGCTGTTAACGGCTATCCGCTGGTAATCCGCAGCGGAAAATCCCAATTAATTGCCGAAGTGGATGAGGAGATTTTAGCAGCAGGAGCCGAAAATGCAGCAGAATTGGAAATATTGCGTGAAGCGAAGCTATCCCGTAGGGAATCGCTCAATATCGGATCTCACGCTTGCGTACCACTGAGGGCTCGCGGGCGTGTAATGGGTTCCATCACTTGCTTTACCTCAAAGTTTGGCCGCCGCTACAGTGCAGAAGACATGGCAATGCTAGAAGATTTAGCATACCGCGTGGCGATCGCCCTAGACAACGCCCGACTTTACACTGAAGCGCAACAAGCACTATCTCAAACATCGCAATCCTTCGCCTTAATTGACTCGCTGTTAGAAGCATCTCCCCTAGCGATTTGCTTTATGGATCGCGAAATGCGCTTCATTCGTATCAATCAAGTATTAGCAGAACTCAACGGTTTGCCGATAGAACAGCATCTCGGCCAAGACTTCCGCCAATTGTTGCCAGAACATGCAGCCAAATTTGCGCCGATAATTCAGCAAGTTTTAGAAACCGGCCAGCCTGTTTTAAACTTAGAAATGAGCGGCGAACCTGATGGGAAACCGGGATATTTCGGTTACTGGCTAGCCAACTACTACCCAGTGAAAAATGAAAGAGAAGAAATAATCGGAGCCGGCCTAATTATTACAGATATTACCGCAGAAAAACAAACAGAATTAGCTTTGCGGGAAAGCGAAATGCGCTTCCGCAGCGTGGTAGAATCTAACATGATCGGCATCGGTTTCTGGGATGCCAACGGCGAAGTTACTGACGCTAACGACGCCTTGCTGGAAATGATCGGATATACAAGGGAAGACTTAGTTTCAGGACAGATCCGCTGGCTCGAACTCACCGCGCCGGAATATCTAGAACTCGATCGCATCGCCCTCGCACAAGTCGAAGCAGAAGGAAGTTGCGCGCCTTTTGAAAAAGAATATATCCGCAAAGACGGCACGCGCTTCCCAGTTTTAGTGGGCGGCGGAAACTTCCAAGGATGCCAAGACAAAGGAGCATTCTTCGTACTCGATATCACCGATCGCAAACAAGCCCAAAATCAACTTCGAGAAAACGAAATACGCATTCGCCGCCAACTAGCAGAACTCGACTTAGTTTACAAGACTACACCAGTCGGGCTGTGCTTTGTCGATACCAATTTGCGCTACATCCGCCTGAACGAATACCTCGCTGCGATCAACGGTCGATCGATCGCAGAGCACATCGGGCGCACCGTTAGAGAAGTAATTCCCGAAATGGCCGATATGGTAGAGCAGATTTACCGCCAAGTGCTGGCGACGCAAACCCCCGTGCTCGACTTGGAAATTAAGGCCGAAACCAAGCAACAGCCGGGAGTTTTGCGGGATTGGCAAATCAGCTTTTACCCAGTGAGTGATGAATCAGGAACACTGCTGGGAGTCAGCACTGTGGTAGCCGAAATCACCGATCGCAAACAAGCAAAACGGGTAATGCAGCAAAGCGAAGCCATATTCCGGCGGCTGTTCGAGTCAAATATTTTTGGAGTTGCGATCGGCGATTTTAGCGGCCGCATCGCCTTCGCCAACCAATCCCTGCTCAACATGGTCGGCTACACCCGCTCAGAGATGCTCTCCGGTAAAATGCGGTGGGACAAGATGACCCCCCCCGAATACCTGCACCTCGACGCCTTAGCGGCCGGGGAACTGCGGGCTCAGGGAGTCGCAACTCCTTTCAAGAAAGAGTATATCCGCAAAGATGGCAGCCGCGTGCCAATTCTGATGGGCGGGACGACCCTGTGCCCGGACGATCGCGAACCAGAGACGATCGTCGCATTCTACATCGACTTGACCGAGATCGCGCGGGTGGAAGCAGAACTCAAACACAATCAAGAACGGCTGCAAATCGCTCAGCAAGCAGGCAAAATCGGAACTTTTGAATGGAACGTCCAAACCAATGAGATCGCGGGGACGCCGGAATTAGAGGCTTTGTACGGGCTGCCTGCAGGCGGGATCGACAGCTATCAAAGTTGGGTGGAAAGGGTGCATCCAGACGATCGCACTGTTACCGAACAGCAGGTGCAAACTGCAGGAGCGTCCGGGGAGGAATTAAACATTGAGTTCCGCATCTGCCGCCCGGACAAAAGCGTGGGCTGGATTGCTTGCAGGGCTAAGGTATTTCAGGACGAGATCGGTTTGCCTGTGCGGATGATCGGGGTGAACGTCGATATCACCGATCGCAAAGAAGCAGAAGCAGCGCGATCGCACCTCAATCAAACTTTAGAAGCCTTGATTCAGGCTTGTCCCCTAGCAATTACCGTTTTGGACTGCGACGACGGCACTGTGAAAATGTGGAACCCAGCCGCCGAGAGGATTTTTGGCTGGCCTGAATCAGAGGCGGTAGGTCAATTTGTGCCCAGCGTTCCCGCAGACAAGCGGGAAGAATTCACGGCTAATTTGAAAAAAATTCGCCAAGGAAAGGCGATCGCCGGCATGGAAACCTACCGCCAAAGGAAAGACGGCAGCTCGATCGACATCAGTTTGTGGGCAACTCCAGTCCGCGACAGCAACGGCAATATCAACTGTATGTCGATCGTCGCCGACATCAGCGATCGCAAGCAAGTCGAGGCCCAACGCGCTCAGTTGCTCGAGCGCGAACAGGCCGCGCGGGCGGAAGCAGAAGCTATCAGCCGCCGGAAAGACGAGTTTCTAGACTCTCTTTCCCACGAATTGCGAACGCCTTTAAATGTGATTCAGGGGTGGACACAGATCCTGCGCGCCCACCCTTACAACCAAGATAAATTAGCTTGCGGTTTGGAAGCCATCGAGCGTCAGTCGAAGGTGCAGATCCAGCTAGTAGAAGATTTGCTCGACGTTTCCCGGATTATTCAAGGCAAGCTGGCCCTGAAACCCGGCTGGTTCTACATGGTAAGGACGATCGAGGCGGCTCATAATTCAGTTCGTTTGGCAGCCGAGGCCAAGTCTGTCACCGTTTCGTTAGAACTTGACCCCTCAGTCAGCTTGATGTGGGGCGACGCCCAGAGGTTGCAGCAGGTAGTGTGGAATTTGCTGACTAACGCCGTGAAGTTTACGCCTTCGGGGGGAAATGTGCAAGTGCGCTTGTCTGCGGTGGCTGTTAGCGATTCCTCATCACCCAATTACGTGCAAATTACTGTCAGCGATACCGGAAAGGGCATTCCTGCTGATTTTCTGCCCTACGTGTTCGATCGCTTCCGACAAGCAGACGCCTCGAAAACTAAGGCTGAGGGCGGTTTGGGACTGGGATTGGCGATCGTCGAGCACTTGGTGCAACTCCACGGAGGCACTGTGACTGCGGAAAGTCCCGGTAAAGACCAGGGTGCGACATTTACGGTGACACTGCCTTTCAAACAGCCTCGGAGTAAGATGGGGCAGTTGAGAGGAGTCGCCACCGGATATTTTAGTCAGTGATATCGCTATGCCCGTTGAGGACGGCTACTGGCTGATCAGCAAAGTGCGATCGTCCGCATCCGACAAAATCAAGCGCTTGCCGGCTGTGGCGCTGACAGCTTATGCTAGCGAAGAAGAGCGCGATCGGGCGATCGCCACTGGTTACAACTGATATCTTGCACCATTGTCAAGAACGGGCTCTCCGGCCCGTTCCACAAGAAAATTCACTCTTTGTGGAACAGGCATCTTGCCTGTTCCTAAACAAGTAATTGAGAATGGTGCAACATCTCAGTTACAACGAACACTTAACAAAGCCGATCGAACCCGCTCTCTTCGCCACCGTTTTAGCCAAGTTAGCAAATTTGCAGTAGGGCGATCGGGTTCGATGAACGCACAAATAATATCATTTCCGTTTGATTCAGATTTGTATGATGTTAAATCTTGTAGGAGCGGGTTCACCAATAATATCATTTCCGGTTACACCTCATTATGTTGCACGATTCTCAATTAGCCTTTTAGGAACAGGCTTTCCGGCCTGTTCCACAAGCAAATCTACTGTTTGTGGAACGGGCCGGAGAGCCCGTTCTTGAGAATGGTGCAACATATGAGTTACACCGGAATGATGTTCACAGTCAACAGTCAACAGTCAACAGTCAACAGTCAACAGTCAACTCGAATTTACTATTCCGATGCTAACGGATTTGATATAATAATTGCCCATAATCTACAATCTCATAAACCCGCCCCTGCTGGCTTTTAATTAACAACATGATTGCCGATACACACAAAGAAATTAGAAAAGTTATCACAGTTTTTGTAAGTAAAAATCAATCAAATGCCAAACAGCTAGAAACAGAAGTGACAGAAGCAAATTGAGAGCATCTCACTTTTGCCGCCAAGCTAGAAATTCGAGTTAGGAGTCAGGAGTCAGGAGCCAGGAGAAAAGAGGAAGAAGGAAGAAGGAAGAAGGAAGGAGCCAGAAGAAGTGTTTTTACAAATATGAGATGCTCCCAGCAAATTTTGACATCAGCGTCCAATCTTCGCTAGTAGTTGGGTATATTGAACCGCGCGGAAATTTTCACAGTTTTTAGGGCGAACCAATCGCTACAGCAGTTAAAATACGATCGCCAGCACAATTGGTTCACACCCATGCCCATGTATCCCTTCAGCCGCCCAGCCGCCAAACTTTTCAGCAAGCTTCCGCTGCGAATGGTTCTGATTGTTCCCTTTGTTTTGCAAACAGTCAGCGCCGTCGGGCTAGTGAGCTTTCTTTCTTTCAAAAGCGGTCAGGAATCAGTCGAGGATGTAGCGCATCAGCTAATCGAACAAGTAGGAGAGCGAATTAGCGATCGCCTCACCGATAATAATGGACTCTCGGCAATCAATGCCTTTTTGGCTAGGCTGCACTTCTCGGCGTCGGGACAAACTTTTATTATGGATCGATCGGGCAATCAGATTGCCACATCTACACTAGAAACACCCTTGGTGGCATCAGCAAAAAAGCAACCGACGCCATTGCTAGCCACCAACAGCAAGGATGCCCGAACGCGAGATATTGCTCGACAACTCGCCAACCGCTTTGGCAACTTCCGCACCCTGCAAACAACTCAGCGATTTACGCTGGCGAGCAAGGGCGATAGGCAGTTTGTCCGCGTCACTCCCTATCGAGATGTCCGTGGTTTGGATTGGTTGATTGTGGTGGTGGTGCCAGAGTCGGATTTCATGGCTCCGATTCAAGCAAATACGCGCAATACATTGTGGTTATTGACGGGTACACTGCCGCTGGGAATCGCGATCGGATTTTTGACTTCCCGTTGGGTAACAAAGCCAATTATGCGCTTGAATACCGCCGCCAAAAAAGTTGCAAAAGGCGAATGGGATCAACCTTTAGAAATTAGACGCTTCGATGAAGTCGGAGAACTCGCCAATTCCTTCAATTTTATGGCAGCGCAACTGCAACAGGCTTTTGCAGACCAAA
Organism: Microcoleus sp. B5-D4; assembly: GCF_036705145.1. Lineage (NCBI taxonomy): Bacteria > Bacillati > Cyanobacteriota > Cyanophyceae > Oscillatoriales > Microcoleaceae > Microcoleus > Microcoleus sp. B5-D4. Next base: position 70,201 of record NZ_JAUBTV010000024.1, read on the forward strand.
AATCTTTAAATGAAGCTTTAGCGCAGAGCGAGAGCCAACTCCAGCAATTTATCGAAGCCATACCTGCGGGAGTATCTATCCACGATGTGTCGGGTAAAGTCGTGTACTTCAACGAAACTGCCAAGCATTGGCTCGGCGTAGAAACTATCCCCGATGCGACTTTAGAAGAAGCAGTAGAAGTTTATCAACTGTACCGCCAAAACCAGCCGTATCCAATTGAAGAACTGCCTGCATTCCGAGCACTGCGCGGCGAAACGGTATTCCTTGAAGATATAGAACTTTATCGAGATGGGAAATTTATTCCTTTTGAGGTGCGCGCCACACCAATTTTTGACGAAGGCGGAAATATTATTTATGCCATCACTATTTTTTCTAACATCGCACAGCGCAAACAAGCTGAAAAAATATTAACTGACTACAATCACACTTTAGCCGCCGAAGTTGCCGAACGTACCGGCGCCTTAGCTCGTGCTAACGAACTATTACAAGATGAAATTGCCAATCGCCAATTGCTCGAACAAAAACTTTACACTTCTGCCGAGGAAATTGTAAAAATATTTGAGTCGATAACCGATGTTGTATTGATATTTAACCAGACCGAAAAAAGTATCCAGATTATACCGACAAAGGGGATTTATCAATACAACTATCAGACGAATCAGATCGACTCCATCATCGAACAATTATTTCACGAGGAAAACGAGGAGATTTATTTCGCTCAAGTTCAACAGGCATTGGAAACCCAACAAACTATTAGTTTTGATTACAGGATGCAGATTAATAACCAAGAAGTTTGGTTTGCTGCTAAAATTTCGCCACTGTCCGATAGCTCCGCTGTTTGGGTAGCCCGCGACATTAGCGATCGCCAGTTGGCTGAATCCCGACTGCTGGAAGCCCAAAAAATTGCCCGTATTGGCAGTTGGGAACACGATATCGCCACAGCAACAACCACTTGGAGTGAAGAACTCTATCGCATTTATGAGCTCGATCCTACTCAAAAACCGCTGCCAAACGAACAATTAATCGAGCGTTTTCATCCTGAAGATCGATCGCGCTATCTGACAATGGTGCGCGATCAAGCTATGTCCGGGCAAAGCTTTGAAATAGATCTGCGGCTGCTCCGAAGAGATGGCTCGATCAGTTACATTGAAGTTCGAGGGAAACCTGTTTATGATGAAAAAGGGCATTTGCTCCGTTTGTTCGGCACTGTCTTGGATATTAGCGATCGCAAACAAGCCGAGTCAGCTTTGCGAGAAAGCGCCCAGGGAGAACAAGCCATCGCCCGCAGCATCGATCGCATCCGTCAATCCTTAGATATTGACACAATATTCAAAACCACAACCTCTGAACTGCGACAAACCCTAAAATGCGATCGTGTCGGTATCTATCGCTTTAATCCTGATTGGAGCGGGGAATTTGTTGCCGAATCAATGGCTGCCGGCTGGAAGTCTCTGATCCCACAAGCCGACGATTTTAATGTGCCAAACACTCTAGTCGAAGACTCTCGCTGTACCGTGAAAACTATGCAAGCCTCCGGTGAACCAGTGCTGGATACCTATCTACAAAGAAATCAAGGTGGTATGTATGCTAGAGGCGTTCCTTACCGCATCATTGAAGACATATACACCGCTGGGTTGAGTCCTTGTTACCTAGAACTGTTAAAACAATTTCAAGCTAGAGCCTACGTTATTTTCCCCATATTTTGCGGCAGCCAACTTTGGGGTTTGCTCGCCAGCTATCAAAATTCTGTACCCCGCACTTGGCGCGAAGCAGAAATCAATATTGGGCTGCAAATTAGCACTCAACTAGGAGTCGCCTTACAACAAGCTCAATTGCTCGAAGCGACTCAACAGCAAGCAGTACAGCTCCAACAAGCCGCCTGGGCTGCAGAAGCCGCCAACCTTGCCAAAAGCACTTTCCTGGCAAATATGAGCCACGAACTCCGCACCCCGCTAAACGCAATTCTGGGATTCTCCCAATTGATGCAGCGCTCTACCAACCTCACTCGCGAACAACAGGAAAATATCCGCATTATCAACCGTAGCGGAGAACACTTGCTCGCTCTGATCAATCAAATATTAGATTTAGCCAAAATAGAGGCGGGACGCATTACAATCAACCCAACAGACTTTCAATTAAGCAGCCTGTTGAACGATCTGGAAGAGATGTTTCAACTCCAGGCAATGGAGCAACAATTGCAGTTAATATTTGACTGCTCTAGCGAAACTCCCGAATACATACGAACCGATCAAATGAAGTTGCGCCAAGTTTTAATCAATCTGCTTTCTAACGCCATTAAATTTACGAAACAAGGAGTAATTAGGTTAAGAGTAAGTGCGGTGACTGAGAGTGAAAATCAGCAATTACCCATCAGTAATTACCAATTACATTTTGAAATAGAAGACACGGGTGCCGGCATAGCTGCTGATGAGTTAGATAAGCTTTTTCAAGCCTTTGTGCAAACCAAAACAGGAACAAAATCTCAGCAAGGAACAGGCTTGGGGCTGGCTATCAGCCAACAGTTTATCAAGCTGATGGGCAGCATCATTACTGTACGCAGTGAAGTAGGACGCGGCACCACCTTCGCGTTTGATATCCCCGTCACCGCCGTTGATGCCCCCCCGACTCAACCCGTACAGCCACCGCGTCGGGTGATAGCGCTGGAACGCAATCAGCCGCGCTATCGTATTTTGATTGTGGACGATCGAGCGGACAACCGCCAACTGCTGATCAAACTCCTCGCTGGCTTTAACTTTGAACTCGAAGAAGCCAGCAATGGTATGGAAGCTATTGAAATGTGGTCGAGTTTTGAGCCACACTTAATTTTTATGGATATGTGGATGCCCGTGATGGATGGACATGAAGCGACCAAACGCATTAAAGCCACCGTTAAAGGTCAAGCTACGGCAATTATTGCCGTGAGTGCCGGTAACGCCAAGGAAGCGAAAACCGTTACTGTATCAGATGATTGCGATGACTTTATCCACAAACCCTTTCGAGATACAGAAATTTTTGCCACCCTGCACAAACATCTGGGAGTGCGTTACATTTACGGTGAACCGGAGAGTGTTCCCGAGTCAACTCAAATTGAGGCTCCGACTCCAGAGAGTCTGGCAGCTTTACCCGCAGATTGGCTGGCAGCTTTAGAGAAAGCGACAATTGAGTGCGATTTAGAGTTAATTCTGATCCACATTGAGCAAATTCGCGATCGCAATGACGCTTTAGCTAGCGCTCTAGCCGCATTAGCTAACGAGTTTCAGTTCAATCAAATACTAGCTCTTATCCATCCCGAAACGAAAGAGAATTGATATTATACCCGGTTCGTAGTGAGTACGATCGTCCTCATAAAACCCCATCGGGCGATCGTACTCACTACAACCTATAAAGGTTATTTTACAGCACTAGATATGAATTACGAATCAACTCCCGTCATAAAAGGGAATATTTTAATTGTTGATGATATTCCGGCTAATTTGCAACTTTTAGCTCAAATACTCTCGCAGCAAGGGTACAAAACACGCACCGCACCCGACGGCAAACTAGCGCTGCGGTCGATCGAATTAACTCCTCCTGACTTGATTTTGCTCGACATCATGATGCCCGGTATGGACGGCTACAAAGTCTGCCAAGCATTGAAAGCTTCTCCCACAACCAAGGACATTCCAATTATTTTTATCAGTGCTTTGAATGAAGTATTAGATAAAATCAAAGCCTTTGAAGTTGGTGGTATAGATTATATCACAAAACCATTTCACGAACAAGAAGTTATCGCCCGCGTCTCAAATCAACTCGTGCAGCGCCAGTTGTTCCAGCAAACACAATCCTATGCCAAGCAACTCGAACAAAGCGTAACTGAACTAAAGAAAACTCAAGCTCAGTTAATACAGAAGGAAAAAATGGCTTCTTTAGGTCAGCTAGCGGCAGGAATTGCTCACGAAATCAACAATCCCGTCAGCTTTATCTACGGTAATATTGCTCTAGCGGCGGACTATGCACGAGATTTGCTTCGCCTCCTCGAATTGTACCGACATTACTACCCGCACCCCGTTGCAGAAATTATCAGCGAATTAGATGAGGTTCAACCCGAATTCATCGCAGAGGATTATCCAAAACTGCTGAAGTCGATGACAGAGGGTGCTTCTCGGATTAGCGAAATTGTGATGTCTTTGCGGAACTTCACCCGCCTTGGCGAACAAAAGTACAAGCGAGTCGATATTCATGAAGGCATTGACAATACTTTAGTTATTTTGCAACATCGGCTAAAGGGAACAAACAAAGCTGGTGAGATAGAGGTTATTAAAAACTACAGCCCACTGCCCAGAGTCACCTGTTACGCCAGTGAGTTAAATCAGGTGTTCATGAACCTGTTAACTAATGCTATTGATGCCCTGGAAAATCAACCGTCTCCCCGAAAAATTACCATCAGCACTTCCGTAAGTTGTGAGTCAGAATCGGCCCTGCACAATCAAGATTCAAAATTAGCCACTCACAACTATAAATCCGTTGTTATTCACATTGCCGATAACGGTTGTGGGATGAGTGAGGAAGTGCGCCACCAGATATTTGACCCATTTTTTACTACGAAGCCTGTAGGCCGCGGTACTGGATTAGGGTTGGCAATCAGTCACGATATTGTAGTGGAAAAACATCGAGGTCAAATCAGTTGTATTTCTGCTCCGGGTCGAGGAACCAAGTTAATTGTGCAGATTCCGATATCTGTTAAATTTTAACTGTTAAAATGTTAACAGACGGAGATGATATATCAGAGACATTGTAGCCGAGCATCTGTAGGGAGACTGCATTGCCGTGTCCGGCGCGGAGATTATGGAAACGGCAATGCCTTGTCCCGCACGGAAATTATGGACAGAGCAAGGGCATTTCCCTACGGTTCATAGTAAGGACTATGGTATTTACTTTAAATCCAGCAATCCGCTAGTTTTCAGCTTGGGATTAAACCGGATTTCTTCAGTTACGCCGCGAGCTTTCAGCAGCGCGAAAATTTCATTTTCCACGCGCCGTGCGACATTTTTTAACAATTTATCTTTGGCAATTTCATCGGCGAAGATACCTTCATAATTTGCCGTTTCTTGGGCAGTCATCACAGTTTTGGTGTCGATGGGATCATTCCACTTGGCAGCATCAGCACCGTTACCCTGGGGTTGGGAACCGTTTTCGGCAATCCAACTTGATCGGATGCTTTCTAGAATAGTGCGGCTGGGCTTGTCAATAGTTTGGACTTTCAGCCAGTAGCAATACTGGGTTTGGCGTACCAAATGCTGTTTGAGGCTGAGGTAAATGTCGCGAGAATAGCCTACAAATTGCAGCACTTTCTCGCTGTCAAAAATCGCGTAAACGCCAATTTTTCCCTGGACAAAATCGGGCAATTTTCCCTCGGAGTCTATGTAGGGAATGAATTCTAAGCTGGCGAGAGATTGAATGTCTTCTGTCATCCGATTTTAGATTTTAGATTTTAGATTTTAGATTTTAGATTAAACCACAGATTAACCAGCCTTTACCTCAGTCTTAAAAACTCGATAAATGGCACAGAGGCGGCTGGGTTTAAATATTTTGGCTTGGAACATGAAATTAGGCGGGACGTTGACGATCGCAAAATCGCTCGATTGATGATACTTTTCAAATTCCGCAGGCATTCCCTTCGGCGTCTCGCTGCTGTAAGGGACTGGCTGGAAAAGTAACTCGGCAAACTCAATGCGCGAGCATTGCAATTGTAGCGCTATTTGTTTGACAAAGCTTTCACCGGTTAATAAACCGAACAGTGCAGTTTTAGTATCGGGTTCGAGGACAAAACTGCTATCGTAGCTTTCAATAATCTTAAGACCCATTTTCTGTATACTCCTGACAGACGGCGGTGAATGGTTATTGGTTAACTGTTGAGCGATCGACTTAATCCTGAATTTTACCTGAGACTGAGCGTTTTAAACGCAGAACGTATTCGGCACGAGGTCAATCGATTTTAGATTTTAGATTTTAGATTTTAGATTAAAGGATTGAAGCATTGACCCTACGGATAAATTCTGGGGGCAAGTTTCATCGGATACAGGTTTTTTATTTCTGGACGGATGAATCCGGCGGCTTGTATCCTGGATGCTTTCGGTCAATGAAAATACCACAATCCCGAAATTTTGACAAATAGGCCTGATTTATTTGCCGATCGCTTTTATCATGTCGGTATCGCCATCTATCCGACTACGACTAAAAGGCTATGCAGAAGATTGAAAAAGCATCATTCCCAGCTTCCAGAAGTGCCCCGAACCAGCCGGACTGGCTAGAATTGGCAGAATACGCCTCTGTTGCTGGTTCAGCGATGGGCACGATTGCTGCTGTATTGTCGGGCCAAATTCTCTACGCTGCCGCCCCCTTAACTGCAGCACTCTCGCTAAATCTCGCCAATCGCCAGCGTTTCGAGCAACAAATGCAACAAAAGGCAAATTCTGCGATTACGGACGTACAGGCCGCAGCAGAACGTCGCTCGCAGCAAGTTCAGATACTACCTGGAGAACCTGCGGAACTCTACACCGCCGTCTCCGACTTGCAGCAAAAACTCCTCGGCTTGGAATCCGGCGTCATTGCCGAGGTACAAGCTGCCGTAGCCTCCCTCGAACGCCAAGCCCAGGCGCTGCCTGCAGATTCTCAGGATTTCAACACGCAACTGTCGGATTTGCAGCAGAAAGTCCGCATTTTGGAAACTAGCGCCCTGAGAGAGCATGATTGGGAAAATGTCAACGTCCGATTTTTATTGATGGGCGAAAAGTTAACTGAAGTTAAAACTATTACGGCTCAGTTGCAGGAGCGATCGAACGAAGTAGACTTGGATACAATCCAAGGTTCTCTAAAGCAATTGCAGGACTTGCTCGATCGACCCACAATAGACACAGGGATGCTGCAAACCGAGATTCAGCATTTGCAGCAGCAAGTTTCCGAATTGCAGCGACAAAATCAAGAAATTGTCAAGCCTTATTTACAGCGTCTGACTCGCGCCGTGAAGAAACTTAGTCAGTAGTCAGTAGTCAGTAGTCAGTAGTCAGTAGTAATTAGTTAGTAGTCAACTGTCAACTGTCAACTGTCAACTTCAACTGTCAACTGTCATTGTAGCCTTAACCTTGTTCCCAGGCTCTGCCTGGGAATACATACCCGGAGGCTCTGCCTCAATTACCAATTACCCGTTAATAAATTTTTGCCAAGCTTGCCAGAAAACATAAATCGATAAGATTGCCAAGAGCGATCGAAAAGCTAAACTAACTATACGATCGGGCAATCTCGGCAAAAACCGCGTGCTCACCTGCGCGCCCAACAAACCGCCGCCGCCAAGAATTAACCCCACAACCCACAAAACATTCCCGCGCGCCGCGTGTCCCGCCGTCGCCGAAATTGCCGTGATGACGATGACGCCCAAGCTGGTTTGAATTGCGGTTTTAATGCTTTCTCCTAACAGCAAAATTTGCAGGGGAACCATAATTACGCCGCCGCCTACGCCGAACAAACCCGCTAATAAACCCGCCGCACTGCCGGTAGCAATTTTAGCAAAAGTTGGATGGAATAAAATATTTGAATTATTGGGTAATTCGTGATTGGTAATTGGTAATTGAGCATTTTCTCCTTGTCCCGCTTGTCCTCCCAGTTCCCCTTGTTCTAGTTCCGCTTTCTTCTTAGCTGTCAGGTGCTTGCGAACTTCAATCAAATAAATATTCAGCCACAGCAACAACCCAAAAGTAAGCAACAGCAAGTAAGGCGGAAATATCCCCGCCAAATAAGCACCGATTTGTGCTGTGATGACGGCTGGAAATCCGATGCCTGCGACTTGGCTCAAGTTGAGGTAGCCCATGCGCCAATTCTGGATGCTGCCAGAAATAGCTGTAATCACGATCGACAAACCGCTAGTAGCAACCGCTTGCACCGGAGCGTAATTGAGAGCCACCAACAAAGGCACCAGCACCGTACCGCCGCCGATACCCAAAAATCCAGCTAGAATGCCCGCAAAAATTCCCGCCGCACCCAACATCAATAATTCACTGATACTCATTAGTCATTAGTCATTAGTCAGTAGTCAGTAGTCATTAGTCAGTAGTCATTAGTCAGTAGTCATTAGTCAGTAGTCAGTAGTCAGTAGTCAACAATCAACAGTCAACAATCAACAGTCAACAGTCAACAATCAAATTTTAAGAATCATTAGTCGTGCCATCCGGCATAATTGCCCGCCTCAAATCTGCATCCCGGAAGTTAGTTCGATTGAGATTAGCATCAATCAAAACCGCTTCCACCAAAACCGCCCCGCTAAAATTAGACCAGCACAGCTTGGCACGGTACAAATTAGCACCGCTCAAATTAGCTCTTGCCAGCGTTGACCAACTCACATTAGCAACTCTCAAATTAGCATTGCTCAGATTAGCGTCCGTGAGATTAGCTCCAACCATCGTTACTTGGCGCAAGTCTGCACCAGTCAGGTTGGCCCCGCTCACCATCGCCCCGCTGAGAATTGCCTGAGTCAGATTAGCTCTTTCTAAAAGCGACTCGCTGAGGATGGCATTTGTCAGGTTTACCGCTTTGAGAGTTGACCAACTCAAATTTGCCTTCATCAAATTAATGCGAATCATGCTAGCGTCGGTTAAGTTGGCCGCAAACAAATTCGCTTCGGTAAAGTTGGCTTCGGTCAAATTAGCTTCGGTCAAATTAGCCTTGGTCATGTTGACTTCTCTGGCCATTGAGCCGCGCAGGTTGGCTCCCATCAGGTTAGCCCCGCTGAGATTGGCACGGCTCAAATCGGTACCGATGAGATTTGCTTCGCTGAGGTTGGCTTCTGTCATGTCCACCCCTGCCAATTTCACCTCGCGCAAGTTCGCTCCCGTCAGGTTAGCGCCTTTGAGGTTTGCGTCTTGGAAATTCGCTCTGGTAAAGTTAGCCTCGCTGAGGTTTACCCCTTTTAAGTCGGTCCCGGCGAGGTTAATTTCTCGAAAATTTCTTTCTCCGGCCGCATATTGCCTCAGAATTCGATCGGCCTCCATGTCATTCGCCTCGCAATTTTTTTTAAACGTTAGAGTGATGGGTGTTACCACATCATCCCAGATAACCACGGTATTCACTCTGCACGCTGTAGTATCTGTAGAATTTTTGCATTGCTTTCCGGGCACTGCTGTGCCACTGCTTGTTAAAAGGCCTGACCGAAGAACGAGCCCGCCGGGCCCCCGGCCCCGGCCGTGGGGATAAGTCGGTAGCGGTTTCAACCGCCTTCAGTATTTGATATAGTTTGAGTAGCAAGTAAGAACAACCATCTACGTGAGGAATCATTCTAGTACGGAGGAATCCCGGCAACGGAGATATCCGCCTTTGATGCGGAATACTTAAAGGGCAAATAATGGCAGAGTGAGGAGCGTACCTATCTGGCTTTTGTGGTGGACTCAGAAAGCGAAAAAAATTTGAAAGTAAGCGCAATTGCAACACCGCTGGTGCTGGTAGTTGTTTTGAGCGTCTAGGGGGACTTTTGCCTGTCCCTTTCAAGTTCGTCTTGAAGAATCCCCCGGCCCCGGCCGTGGGGAGTGTCAAAAATATCAACGCTTCTGAGAAAATTAAAAATAGCGTAAAACTCTCGGCACTGGGCAGTCAACAGCCAGCAGCAAAGAAAAACAGACAACAGACAACAGAGAAAGGAAATTTTAAAATGCCTGAAAATTTGAGAAGCCAAGCTGTGACTGGAGGCGTGCAGCGCGCGCCCAACCGAGCAATGCTGCGGGCAGTCGGTTTTGGTGACGACGATTTCACTAAGCCGATTGTGGGGATTGCCAACGGGTACAGCACGATTACGCCCTGCAATATGGGATTGAACGAGCTCGCTTTGCGGGCTATTGCGGGTGCAAGGGAAGCTGGGGCGATGCCACAGATGTTCGGTACGATTACTATCAGTGACGGGATCTCGATGGGAACTCAAGGGATGAAATATTCTCTGGTGTCGAGAGATGTGATTGCTGATTCCATCGAAACTGTTTGCAACGGCCAAAGTATGGACGGGGTGCTGGCTGTCGGCGGTTGCGATAAAAATATGCCGGGGGCGATGATTGCGATCGCCCGCATGAACATTCCTGCTATTTTTGTTTACGGCGGCACGATCAAACCAGGACACCACAACGGACAGGATTTAACCGTTGTCAGCGCTTTTGAAGCAGTCGGTCAATTCAGCGCGGGCAAAATTGACCAAACAGAACTCAATGCAGTCGAACAAAAAGCTTGTCCGGGTGCGGGATCCTGTGGCGGAATGTTCACAGCAAATACGATGTCTAGCGCTTTTGAAGTGATGGGCATGAGTTTGCCTTATTCTTCGACAATGGCTGCTGAGGATGCCGAAAAAGCTGACAGCGCTGCCGAATCAGCAAAAGTGCTGGTGGAAGCTGTCCGCAAACAGTTGTTACCGAGCCAAATTTTGACACGCAAGGCCTTTGAAAATGCGATCGCGGTCATCATGGCAGTCGGCGGTTCAACCAACGCTGTGCTGCATTTATTAGCCATTTCCAATGCGATCGGCGTTGAACTTTCCCTCGACGATTTTGAAACTATTCGAGCAAAAGTACCAGTGCTGTGCGACCTCAAACCCAGCGGCAAATACGTAGCAACCGATTTGCACAAAGCCGGCGGCATTCCTCAAGTAATGAAAATGCTGCTAGAAAAGGGTTTGCTGCACGGAGACGCGCTGACAATTACCGGTCAAACTGTTGCCGAAGTGTTAGCAGATATTCCAGCCGAACCCCGCACCGACCAAGATGTCATCCGCCCTTGGAACAACCCGCTTTACGCCCAAGGACATTTAGCAATTCTCAGGGGAAATCTGGCAACAGAAGGAGCCGTTGCTAAAATTACTGGCGTTAAAAAACCGCAAATTACCGGCCCAGCGCGCGTATTTGAATCTGAAGAAGATTGTTTGGATGCAATTTTAGCGGGCAAAATTCAAGCCGGAGATGTGATTATCATCCGCTACGAAGGGCCCAAAGGCGGGCCGGGAATGCGCGAAATGTTAGCACCAACTTCGGCAATTATTGGCGCTGGTTTAGGCGATTCTGTCGGGTTAATTACTGACGGCCGCTTCTCTGGCGGAACTTACGGCATGGTTGTCGGTCACGTTGCACCCGAAGCACAAGTTGGCGGGACAATTGCTTTGGTAAAAGAGGGCGATTCGATTACGATTGATGCTCAAAATCGCTTGTTGCAGCTCAATGTTTCTGATGCAGAATTGGAGCAGCGGCGCGCTCTTTGGCAGCCTCCTCAACCTCGCTATACTAGGGGTGTTTTGGCTAAATATGCTAAGTTGGTTTCTTCTAGCAGTATCGGTGCTGTGACTGATTTAGGTTTGGGTTAAAGTAGGAGTTTTTGTAACCGCAGATGAAGGCAGACAAACGCAGATGAACGCAGATAAAATCCTATCTGTGTCTATCCGCTGATATCTGCGGTTTCAAAATCCCAAATTAAGGGCGCTGATTCAAAAAGCGGCCTGCCATCGACATGGCGTCAGTAATATCTACGTCGCCGTCTCCATCTGCATCTAAAAACGTATTCAAAACGGGATTGCTGCCTTGGGCTGGATTTTGGGCGTTGCCGCCGGTTTGTAGCAAATTCAGTATGAGCGGCACCAAAACAGGTATCATCGCCTGCACTGTGGCGTTATTCAAACCGGTTCTGTGGGCGATATCGTTCACTATCTGCGTCAGTTGGCCGACTCCGAACAAACTCTGTACCGCTTGGGGATTGGGATTTGTACCGCTAAATTGGTTGACAAGTTGTTGAGCTTGTGCGTCTCCTGACTGCGATCGCACGTTTTGCAATGCCGATCGCACGTATCCGCCCAAAACTGACATTGCTAGCTGAGTCGTACCCGCATCGACGCCCTGGTTGCCGCTCAACTGCTCTACCGCACCGATAATGTTGCCCAACTGATTGGGATTTGCTTGTTGGTTGGGATTGTCGATCGCGCTCAAAATTTGGTCAAATAGTCCCATAATTTTCGCTCCGTACAGTTGTTTCTCAACTTTAAATTATAGCAACTCCTGTTTTTCAAGATTACGGAAAATAGTTGTGATTTGGGTATTGTCACTCATTTAGTGGGGTAGCGACAGCCAGTCAATCGATTTTAGATTTTAGATTTTAGATTTTAGATTTTAGATTTTAGAATTGAAGCATTGACTTGCGCGAGATAAATTCGGGGGCTCCTTTATCGGATACAGGTTTTTTATTTCTGGGCCCTGAGTCTGCGCGTTGGAATGAATCACGTGGCGGGTATCCTTGATGCTTTCGGTCAGTAAGCAATCTCATACAATTTTAGATTTTTGATGTGAGATTTTTGATTTGGCATGAATTATGACATCAGAGTTTAGATTGCGGGCTGAGAGTGATCTTCTTTTTTGAAACTGATATAAAAACTGAGAATTTTTAAGTTTTTACAGTTCCTCTATCCTCGGACTTGGTTGGCGTTCCCGTTGCAGAGCGAATTATAATCGCGAGAAATTGGAGGTTTTACCTGCGTATTTTGCATCAAATCCTCATGCTTAATCGGCAGGGCGATCGAAAATTCCGTCCCCGTTCCCACCTCAGACCAAAAGTTAATTGTCCCCCCGTGTTTATTAACGATAATTTCGCGACCAATTGCCAATCCCAAACCAGTACCTACACCTCTGGGTTTAGTAGTAAAGAATGTTTCAAACATTTTTTCTTGGCTCTCTGGTGCTATTCCCGTACCGTTATCAGAAATTCGCACTACCACTGAGTCGTCGTCCAAGTATTCTGTCGCAATCACAATTCTCGGCGAAAAACTCGGTGTTTTCTGTTGGCTTGAGTCCGAAGCCGATTGTTTTTTCGCATCCTCAGAGCTGGTTTTCTCAATTTTTGCTTTCTCTTCCACAGCATCTAGTGCATTGTTCAGAAGGTTCACAAACACCTGGTAAAGCAAACCCATATAGCCTTCCACAGTCGGAATATTCCCGTAATTTCGCACCACTTCAATGCCCTGTTTGATGCGGCTGTTGAGAATCAGCAAACTGCTGTCTATGCAGGCGTGCAAATCGACGGGATGAGGGGCTGCCTCATCGAGGCGAGAAAAATCTTTCAAACTTAAGATAATAGCTTTTGCTCTTTCAGATCCTACTTGCATCGAGTCAAATATTTTGATCAAATCTTCTTTGAGAAAATCGATGTCTATTTCTTCGCCTTTCTCGATCACTGCCGCAGGCGGGTTGGCAATTTCTGTTTCGTAAGTTTTGAGCAAATCTAAAATATCTTCAACATAATTTCTGGCTGGGTCTATATTGGCATAGATAAAATTGATTGGGTTGTTAACTTCGTGAGCAACACCGGCTAACATCCGCCCCAAAGTTGCCATTTTCTCATTTTGAAGTATCTGGCTTTCTTGTTCAGATTTCAATTCTTGAAGCAACTGATTTACTTTCTGAATCAGTTGATTCAGCGAAGCTGCTAATACTCCCACTTCATCGGTGCTGGTAACTGGTACTTGCAACTGAAAATTAGATTCTTCAGTGACTCGCTGAGCAATTTTAGTTACAGCGGCGAGGGGTTTGGCGATCGCCCGACTGGTGAAGCCCGCCAGCACTGCTGCAACGACGATCGACAGTACCATGCTACCCAAAATTATTTGCACCCGCAGCGCCTGGGCTCGCAGCAGATCCTCCCGCCCTGCATCTTCTTGTTGTTGGGCGCGATCGATAATTGCTGCTATATCATTGACAGCCCTATCTAGTTCCAACCCTATTTTATCTCGATCTAAATTCGACAGCAACTTACGTTTTACACGTTGTTGAGCGGGGTTATTTGGCAATTTACTGATTTTTTTATTAACTATTTCTAATCGAAAAAGATAATTAGACAATAGCGAATCGCAAGTTTTTTTAAATTTTTCTATGCCTTCTATGTCTTCCATGTATTTAGATTTTTTGACTTCAGATAGCAAAACCTTCAAACTGTAAATATTATTTTGTAGCTGTTGGTATTTGGTGTCAAAAATTTTGGGCTTGTCGAGCCAGTTAATCAGCCCCTCTTGGGTGTTTTGCGTTCGCAGTAAAGCCACCTGCAACTTATTTAAAAGCTGACTTTCTCGATCGATGTGTACTTGATTGTTAGTTCTGCGATAGTAATGAGTGCCCACCAACATCCCGACAGTCGTTCCCCCAATCGCAACACAAAGAGCCAATGCGTACCCACTGCTGATTTTGTCGCGAATACTGAGGTTGCCCAAGGAACGGGCTATGTGAGCGAAATAATTGGGCTTTAGTGGCTGGCTCTCTTTGATGTGATGCTCGCAAGAGGTAGAGAGTTCTTGTGAAGGCTGATTTAGAGGTTTGAGCTGCATAGATGCTAACCTGTGAATAATTCACGCACTGACAATTCAGTCTAACTTAACTCGCGGCTGATTTGAGAGTACCGCATGGATACTTAATTTGATAATTTTTGTAAATTAGGACGCTTTTACCCTGCCTAAGAAACCCGGTTTCTCGTTTCGCCTTTCAGAGCTTCCAAGACGCACTTAGGAATGAGAATTAAATAACTTCCACAAGTTTGTGGGATGGGCGTCCCGCCCGTCCTTTTTGGACGGGCGG
>NZ_JAUBTV010000025.1:0-9397 GCF_036705145.1 Microcoleus sp. B5-D4
CCGCCCGTCCTTTTTGGACGGGCGGGACGCCCATCCCACAATAACAATTAAAATTGTAAGTTATTTAATTCGCGATCGCTAATCTGCGCTTACAAGCAAGGATCTCGCAAAATCTTCCCATCGCAAAAAATATTAAATAACAAAATTTGATAATTTTTGTTATTATGGGGGGTAATAGTTGACTCAAATAGGTGACTCAACATCATGAATATATCCTTAACTCCTGAACTAGAGCAGTTTGTTCAATCAACAGTCAAAAACGGTAGGTACTCATCTGCTTCTGAAGTGATTCTGGCTGGGTTACAATTGCTAAAAGAACGAGAAGTTTTAGTTGTTTTGAATCCGGTTTCATCAGAGGAGAAGCAGAAATCCAGCTATGATTTCTCGGATTTAGTGGGGCGATTAACTTGGCAGGGAGATGCAGTAACAATGCAGAGGAATCTACGCGATGAGTGGTAATCGCTATGTGTTGGATACGAATGCGATCGTTGCTTTGCTTCAAGGGAATATTCAACTCATTGAATTACTTAAAGATGCGGATTGGATCGGAGTTTCAGTTATTAGCAAAATTGAGTTTCTGGTATTTCCTGGGTTGACTCAAGACGATCGTCAGATTTTTGAGCAGTTTCTGCAACGAGTGGAGGTTCTTGGTTTAGGGGCGATGGATGCTGTTTTGATTGAAAAAATCATTGAAATTCGCCAGCAACATCGCTTGAAACTACCGGATGCGGTTATTGCAGCAATGGCAATCCAAAATTCAGCAACTTTGGTGACAGCCGATCGAGAGTTCGCAAAGGTAACAAGTTTAACGGTAATTAATTGGTAGCGATTGCCCTTGGTTGAGAAAAAGGAGTAAAGGGCGATCGCACTTTTTGACTAATTCCAAAAGAGCGCTCGCTCTTTTGGCATCTGGTAGAGCTGAAGGGCTATCGCACTTTCCGACAAAAACATTCGTAACCAAAAGGGCGAGCGCACTTTTCGACTTATTCCAAAAGGGCGATCGACCTTGTAGTTTATCAAGGCTAAGCAGCCATCGGGCAAAGGCTCAGAGTTGAACAATCAACTTTAATTCTCGGTCGCAGTTCAACTTGAACTAAAGTTTTGAATTCTTCATTTTTGGGAGCAACTAAAAATTCTAATTTACCGTTAATATAATCATTAATTTCAATAAAGTTCACGAGTTCAAAACACATAATACCTACAGTGGCATCGGCTATCTTTAATTCAATTTGAACTGATTTTTGAATGATATTCATTCCAAATTTGAGGGTGACACCTAATGAATCTGTCACTTCATAACACCAATAGCCATCGGAGGGTTGGGAATCTTTTGGTTCTTCACAAAATAATTCTAGAAAAGCTAGTTCATCAAATCCCTCATGTAAATTGATTTTTGCCATTTTCTTACCTAAGATATTGAGTTATTTTCCATAGATTATAGCACTGAGAAAGCGGCGAGTTCCATCGGGCAAGACTTCCCATGAACTTTGGACTTGGGCGAATTTTCCGGTTCTGCCCGGTAACAGTGAATCTCTAAGCTCTGTATCTATTGTAGCCTCTTCTCCTGTGGTGTGGTTGGTATAAGTATTAATAAATCGCTCAACAATATTACTTTCTTCTTGGACTGCTTGTTCTAGATGAGTTTGAATAAATTGACGAGATTCTGAATCGTCATCAAATCCCAAGCGATTTAGTTGTTGTCTATTTTGTACCGCTCTTTTTGAGTTATGAGCGTCTGGCTTGATGTTGACATTGAATAAGTAATCGAGTTTGCGATCGTTAATGATGCAGGGTGTTTTTGCGTCGGTGGGTCGATCGGATTGTGTCAATGGCTGATTTTTAAAATATAGATTTTGGGAATTGTAAGATTATATCATTTTGGTAGTTTTTTCATCCTACAGCACGATCGCACTCACAGCCCCAAAAAGGCGATCGCCCTTTTTGACTTATTCCAAAGGGGCGATCGCTCTTTTTGACTTATTCCAAAAAGGCGATCGCCCGTCGCACTCAAAAACCAACCGTCACTTATCTATCTGGAGGAAGGCGCTAGTTTTATGCGAAACGCGGCCTAATCTTCAGAAAACTTTACAAATCGGAAATTTGAGTCGGGAAAAGTTGAATCAGGACAGGCGATCGCCAAAACGTTCTCTAACAAGTCAAAAATTGTTTGCTTCGCAGCTAACAAAAGGGCGCAGTTTTGCGGGTTGAGACTCAGGGAATCCAACCACGGAAGGCTGGTTTCGCTAATAGCTTCCAGGTGGCGGCAAAGCAGATGGGGGGCAATTTCGGCGGCGCTTTGTTCGAGGATTTTGGGAACTGCTTGCAGAAGGTTGGCTAGGGTGGCGACATCGGGAGATTCCCAGACATAATCTGCTAATGACATGAGTTTAGGTGCGATTTCCGTAGGGGAAATTTCGCCGCCGCCCCCATTGGTTTCTAGCTGAATGATGCCTTGCTGCTGTGCTTGTTGCAGCAGCGTACAGCAACGAAGATAGGCAGATCGAACGCGATAGAGGCTATCTTGCGGGGTGGGTTGTCCTGCTGTGCTGATGTTAATGGGGGCAACTTCTGTGAGGGGAACTCGGAGGCTGTACCAGCGCAGTGCATCCATACTCACGGCTTTGAGCAATTCTGCGGGGGCGATGTCGGGGATGGGATGGAGTTGCTGGGTAGGTTTGTGGAAGGCGTAGAGTTTGATGGGTTGAACGATGATGAATTGAAATTGCTCTTTGGTGTAGCCCAAGCATTGCATGGCGGCGGTGAGTAGGATGTCGTAGCCGGTGTAGGTGGTGGGACGGATGAGGATGATTTTGTCATAGCCTTGTTGGAATATTTGATGGTAGCGGGTGATGTCTTCTAGGAGTTGGGTGTATTCGCCGTCGCGGTGTTGGAGGACGCGATCGAAGTTGTCACCAAAGTCGGCGGTTTTGATAAACCAGTCTTTGGGTTCGTCTTTGAGGGAGGTTTGTTCGATGTCCGGGGGCAGGTCGGCGGCGAACTGGCGCGACATGGAGGCTTGGTAGATTTTGGGATGGGTTTTGAGGGTGTTGAGAAAGGTTTCGGGGTTGGAGGTTGGTTTGGGGGGGGTGATTAGGGTGTGGTTGGTTTGTTGGAGTAGGGTTTTGAGGGTGTCGGTGAGGGTACAGCGCAGGTCGGCTGATAAGGAGATTTGCTCTAGGGCTATGGGTGGGGTATCGAGGTAGGTTTGGTGGGGTGTGGTCATGTGAGGTTTTGAGGTGAGGAGGGTTGGGGGTGCGATCGCACTACCACTAGGAAAACTAAGAAGCAGCACGATCAATCTATAGAATTTTCAGGGTTTGATGAAGAATTATCTAATTTCTATTTCGACAATCACATTATTCTTTAATGCGATTTCTTCAATTTCTTTCTTTATCTGAGGATCAAGCCCCTGAAGAAAAACAAACCTTGCCTTTGTGAACAATCCATCTTTTGCAGAAGCTTCGATCACAGAATTTGCTTGCTTACTTGCGTAATCTTGTCCCACTTGAGCATTCTTGACTTCACTAAAAACAGTGAATCCGTCGCTTAAATCCAATGCAACATTATCTATCTGCTGACCATACTTTGCTTTATCAATCTCTAGCAACTTGATGCCAGAACGCAAAGCATCATCTAACTCTTTTTCTAGACCTCCAATATTATTTTTTAAACCTCCAAGTTGATCTCGTGATTTTTCCGATGTTGGAAACTCGGGATCATTTTTGAATTTTTCCGCAGAAGTCCTTTGTTGTTCAATTTTTCTTGAAAATTGATCTTTACCCAAAACTGTATCAGGAACTTCTTGTAAACGTTCCTGTAGAGTCTTCAAATCGTCTATATGGCGATCAATAACCTTGTGAACTGACTTGGTAGTAGGATCTAAATTACCGTCACTGTCATCCGGGTTATCTTGTGGGTTATTTCCACCTCCATTTCCAATTAAATTGTCAGGATCAACTTCCTGATCTTCTTTTGCAATTTGCTCAGAAGTATCATCAATCTTCTTGGCAATCTGTTTGCTGATATTATCCAACTGCTTACCCGCATCAGCAGCTTCATCGTTGAACTTGACAACGATTTCACCAATAGCAGCCATAGCTGGACGCACACCCGGCATGAGATCGAGAATCCAGCCAGCAGCACTATCCATCTGACTATCAAACTTCCGCCAGACACCAGCAAGACCTTCAACAACATCAGCAAGAATAGCTTTCCAGTTAGCTTCCTTGAAGATTTTTGCAGCTTGCTTGGTTACGTCAGGCCCCAGTTTCCGCAGTAATGCTCCAATTGGACTCTTGAGTGCAACTTTGGCAATCCCTTTGATTGCATCTCCAACACCAGGGAACCAACCAGCTAAAGAGCCAAGTAGTTCAACCCAAACTTCTACATCACGTCGTCCGTCAACAACAACCTTCCAAAGTGCTAGTGCTGTATCAACAACATCAATCGCTTGACCAACAATAGGAACAAACCCCAAAGCAACTTTGATAAGCTCAATAGTGACTTGACCACCAGTAGAGTTGCCAAAGTTCAAAATAGTATCAAGGAGCTTTTTACCATCAATTCCTAAAGTATTCAGCAATCCTTGTAACTGATTTTTTAACTCAGTAGCTTTCTGAGCGATCGCCTTCTCCACACCTGTCCGAGTAGCAGCAATTTTAGCATCCACCCCATTAATCTGGTTCCACAAGTGACCTGTCTTGTCCCCCAAAATGGCATTGACAATATCCGCCACCGTCTTCTGAGTGCGAGGTTCAATCCAATCAACAATCCCCTTCAGACCACTTCCAATTCCGCTAATTGTCGATTGGAAACCATCAGCAACACCATCCACCGCAGGCTTGACAATGTTGTTGTAAACATTGAAATTAAACTTAACACCAAACTTATCAACATTGATGCCAAGATTTTTCGTCCAATCAGTAGCGCTCAGGACGTGACCTTTGAACTCTCCAATCAGATTATTAGCACCTCGAACTGCCTGATCGACCTTAGTTCGGAAAGTTTGAGCCGCATTCGCAATGATCTGATTAATCTCTGCTCCAGTGCGGTAGGCATTCTTGATCGTATCAAAGAATTGCTGGATTGCTGAATTCACTCCGTCTTGAATCTCAGTTAACTTACCTCTGAGCCAACTCCGAGCGCTATTAACGGCACTCTTCACCGCATCTCGTCCTTGGTTAATTAACCATTTCGCATCATTTTTCCGATCTTTTACCCAGCCAATTCCGTAATCAGGAACTTGATTTACTGTGTTTTCTAAGCTATTCGCAAACGAATTAGCTTTATTGATAATCCCATCAGCCAGATTATCAACTTGACCCTTAATCGGATTAGCAATGCCATCAACCCAGGAATTAGCTTCATTACGAGCATTATCCAAAGCTTGATGAACCTTTTGCCGTTGCTCCGCATTCATCTGGTTGAGCAAATCTTGCATCTGTTGCTCATAGCTGCGCTTCTCCCGCTCAAGCTGGGCAATCTCCGCATTAGCCTTAGCCCGTTCCGGCCCCGCAAAATTCGCCAACGCCGTATCATAAATGCGCTGAATACGCGGATCGCTTAATAGTGGGCCAGAAGCACCACCGCCATTATTACCAGAAATTCCTGGCTTCCATCCTGGTAAACCTAGTTCAGACTGAGAGAGCTTGTGCTTGAATTTAACAATTAGCTCATAGTCCGTAGTCACACCTTTAGGACTATTGACTCGCAGCATATAAGTACCAGGAATCAAGTCAGCAATAATTTGCTCATCCGTAATTCCCTCCCGCATCGAATAAGCAATTGGTTCATTTCGCACATCGTACAGAACCAAATCTGCATCAGCCAGCAGCTTTTTCAGTTCAGCCGTTATCCGACCACCGCGAGACAGAGTAAACCGATAGTAATCATCAGGAACCAAATTTCCAACTGTCTCACCTGTAAGAGATGTTTCAAACGGATCGACCGGGCCAAACTCAGGTAAAGGTTTTGCTACATACCAATCTAATCCGCCTTTACCCTGCTGACGAGCAATCTCCGCCTGACGAGCCAACTCAGCCAACCGCGCTTCCTCCAGACGGCGTTCCTCTTCTTGGCGACGGCGTTCCATTTCTTCACGCAAACGCCGTTCTTGTTCTTCAAGTTCCCGTTGCTTAGCTTCGGCTTCCCGTCGCCGTGCTTCCTCTTCTTGACGAACTCGCTCTTGATCCCGCGCAAATGCCTCTTCCTGTTCTCGCCGAATACGAGCTTCTTCTTCTTGTCGCTGCCTTAATTCTTCTTCGCGCTGTAGCCGTTCTTGCTCTTGCTTCCACTCATAGTTGGGATGATGTTGCGGAATATAAATCCAATCTCCTGCGGCGATCCTGTGGACATTTGCAAGCCCATTTTTATTCCCAACAAAGGCCCAGTAGTCAGGATCTACGCCATTACCCATAGTTCGTTCAGTAATGTGGCTAATAAATACTCCTGAAGGGATTTGATAAGGGACCCAATCGTAATACTCGCCATTCTTCGAGAACCGTTCAGCGTGCGCCCAGATTTCTGGCGACACCTTATCCGGGTCAACCATAGGCATAATCGGAGCAATATACTCCGCGCCCGGTTCCTCAAAAGAAATCTCAGCCAGTTGCCGGAAAGCCTCAATCTGCTCAAGCGTTAAATCATCAACACTGAACCCTTGACCGCCAAACAACCCAAAATCAGGAGTTGCTGCATTCAAATTCACCTCGTAACCCAAATCGGCCAAAGATGCGATAGTAACAGGACTAATCGGCGCATTCCCAGCCTTGCCGCTTAAGTTCAAATCGGCCGTCATCACCTCATCTTGGAACAGTGCCTCATTCCAATGGAAACCAGCCGAACCTTTACCCTCAGTTTCCAGAGAAATCGCATCAGTCAAACCGCCCAAATCTTTGAACGCATCAACCGCCTTTCCACCGTTATACTGAGCCAGCGGCGTACCCGCATAATCCACCAAACCCTTAGCTTCCCAAAGATTGCCAAAACCCAAAGCGTGTAAAAACTCGTGCTGCACGACGCTGAACAACTTCCCAGAACGCTCCAATTCAGCAATATCCGCTGCATCAAACTGCACTAAAGATTGAGCGGGCAACATGGTTCCGTAGCGCATGAAATCAATTTTAGTTCGCGCTTGGGTGCCGCTCGCACCGTCAATCGTGGCAGTGGAAATTTTAATATTGATGTCGTCGATAATCTTGCCGTCAACCACAGCACTCGGCAACCCTTTGCCAATTAATCCAGCCACACTTTTTGCAGCGGCTTGCATAATCGCCTGTTGCGAAGCACTCAGCGGCGTTTCATATTCCAGATCGATATTAAACGGCTCAGTGGCGGTACTCTCAAATCCAGAGAGAACGTAAGTTGCAGGATCGGCATTGCGTCGATCGATCTTGACAATTACCTCTGCTGGTGCGTTGGCTGGCAACTGCAATTTATGACTGCCTTTGCTCAAGGATTGAGTCCCCAATAATTGTCCAGAAGTTGTCAGGTAGCTGACGGATAAGTCGCCTGAGAGGACGGAAAACTTAGCACCATTTAAGTAGCGACTGTCAACCCGATAAATATCCGACGGATCGACGCTGCTAACCTGATCGATGACATCTTCGGTAGCGGAAGGAATCAGTTGCGTTGCATTAGCAAGATTATTGCTGCCCCGATCGACATTTGTTTGAGGAATTCCAGGGACTGTAACCGCAGGAGGAGTCGGATCTCCGGGTAACTGCTTGGTACTCGGATGTTGAGAAATGAACACATCAGTAATGCTTCGCTGTCCGGGTTTAATCGTGTAAAGTTCCGGTATAGTTACCTTTGCCAACTGCACCGCAGCAGCAACATTCAGCAAACCTGACCCTGTTTGAGCGTCCCAATTAGGTCGAGCGAGGTCTGTAGCAGTACGCTTGATCGCGTCAATTGCCTGAGTATAATTCAGCTTAGGATTTGCTGCTAACACTTGAGCGATCGCATTTGTGACTTCAACAGCAGCAACCTTTGTGCTGGATGTACTGCCGCTGCTACCCTTAGCGAGAATATCGAGAGTATTGCCGCTACCCGAATAATCTGCCAATTTAAAGGCATTGGATAGTGCAACGGAATCGTTAAATCGTTGAGCCGCACCGACAGTAACTACGTTGTCAACTTCCTTAGATAATAGACCCAGAGCCGACATTGTGCCTGGGTTATCTCCAGCCGGAACAACAATAATAACATTGTTCTGATATGCGTAGGCGATCGCCGATCGTTCCGCCGCAGTTAATTCCTTGCGGGGAATCACAGTTCCATCAGGCTGAGTTTGAGTCAGGTTGATGTTAATATTAACAACGGCATGGGGTTGCTTGGATACTTTAGCAGCATCCACAAATTTAATCAGAGATTCTACCCACTGACTCGAATTATCTTGAGTGCGAACTACTGGCTGCGACGGGTTACTATTAACTCCATTAGCTGATGGGGAAGGATTGTTTGTGCTATTTGCGGGTTTTTCCTCTGCAACGATCGGAATCTTTTCCTCAGCAGGATTATTGACAGTCAAGCCAGTATCAGTGATAAAACCTACCAAAGGTCGATCGGCTTGAGGAAACTCAAATTGTACTGGTGCGATCGCAGGTGGTGCGACTTTCACTACCATATCTTCCAGCCGCGAAATCAACGCCCCTGTATTATCCGAAATAGGAGTCGCCCCAGTTTGCTCTCTCAGCTTCTCAGTCATGGTTTGTAAACGAGCAATCAAAGTGCGATCGATCGCATTTTCGGCAACAACATCAGCACCACCCAAATTACTCAAACGCTGTTTAATGCTTTCCAATCGCGCAATCCAATCAGCATTGACATTATTATTGTTTTGTGCTACTTCCTGCTTAACCGGTTCAGTCACCGCAGCAGTCGAATTATCCTCAGTTGGTTTTTCAACTGTTGGATAAATTGGCAATAACTCTTTTGGTGCAGCATCATTAACACCAGCAGTCTCAGTCTGAGTAACTATCTCCTTGTTCCGCAAGTCTACAGCAGTATTCGTACCTACAACTGGCATAGTTTCCGCTGCTGTCGGCGGCACAATCGCTGGAGTTTCTTTACTCTCAACAGCCAATGTTGGCTGACTTTCCTTCACCGACTCTACAGGATTTGCGGCTACAACAACTTGAGTAGTTTCAGTTTTCTCTACCTCAGTTACTAAAGCAGGTTTTGTTTCTACTTTCGCCTGAGTTTCCGCTGGCAAAAATTCGGGTTTTGTTTCTACCTTTGTCAGAGTTTCCGCTGGCAAAACTTCGGGCTTTGTTTCTACTTTCGCCTGAGTTTCCGCTGGCAAAACTTCGGGTTTTGTTTCTACCTTTGTCAGAGTTTCCGCTGGCAAAACAGACGGCTTTGTTTCTACCTTTGTCAGAGTTTCCGCTGGCAAAAC
>NZ_JAUBTV010000025.1:9497-82815 GCF_036705145.1 Microcoleus sp. B5-D4
TCACCGATGGAGTAGTAGGCTTTGTATCTACTTTGTCGGTTGTTTCAACCTGAGTCGAATCACCAGAATTATTCGCAATATCTTTGACTTCTTCCTCAGTCGTCACCGATGGAGTAGTAGGCTTTGTATCTACTTTGTCGGTTGTTTCAACCTGAGTCGAATCACCAGAATTATTCGCAGTATCTTTGACTTCTTCCTCAGCCGTCACCGATGGAGTAGTAGGCTTTGTATCTACCTGATCCGTTGTTTCAACCTGAGTCGAATCAGTAGTATCTTCGTCGGTAGTAGCGGTAGGCGCTGGAGTGGTGGGAGTCTCTTGATCTGAAGTTGATGGATTCAGAATTTCCTTTTCTAAATCATCCAGTAAATCTGATAATTCAGCATCTACATTTGGTTTTGCTTCCGGGGTAATGTAAGGTTTCGCATAAGCAATAAGTGCCTTGCCCAAATCAGTTTTTCGCCACTCTTTATCCTGGTTAATCACAGTATCAAGCAAAGCAGCTTTTGCTGTCGCACCCCGCACTTGGAAAATGATATCGTTGTAATCCCTATCACTCCCCGAATCTAACCGCATATCCTCCATGACAAAGGTATTGCCTTCTCCCGTGACATCGGCAATTTGACCAAAGTGAAATCCCTCCACAGGATTCGCCATTGCCATAGAAAATAAAGGACGTTGAGCGCCGCCAACAGTCGGATTATCATACACAGACTTTACACTACCGTTGGGTACTAACATCACCCCATATTTACCCCCAGCAGTTACGGCAAAACTCTTGACTCCTAGGTAGACTCCTTCGTTGGCATTACTCTCTCCTAAGAAACCGGAAAACCGTGCACCTTCTGTAGCATCATTAATCACTACATGACCTTTCACCGAGTTACTTAAAGAACGCGCAGCTACTTCTTTAATGAATGCTTCCGAACCGGGTTCAAATTTGTCTAAATCGTCTAAGCTGAAAATAGCTAACTCACCTTGGAACCTCCCACCATCAAATGTGTAGTCTATACTGATGCGACCTGTTTGATCCGTAGTAAATACCCCCGATGTAAAGGGAGAAATTAACTTTTTATCTGTAGTCGCTTCTGGTTCTTTTTGGGTTTCAGTTGTTGCTACGGTAGTAGTTGAATTCTCTTTCTCTGTTTCTTCCCCGTTGCTAGTGTCAGTATTTGTTTCGTCTTCTGGCTTGCTGGCATCTGGGGAAATAGTAACTACCGTCTCGCCTGTTTTTGATTCTTGAGTGGCAACTGTTTCGCCTGCAACTGCATCTGTTTTGGCGGCGGCTGTGCTATTTGGATTGTTGGTGGCAGCAGTTTCGCTGGGTTCTTCGGCGGTTGAAATTGCTGAATCGGTTGGTGGTTTCTCTGGTGCGATTTCCCCCGCTGATGTAGTCTCTTCATTTGGCAGTTCTTCGCTAGCTGATTCAGTCGTGGCTACAGGTTTTTCCGCTTCAAATGTGAGAGTTGTTTCGGAGTCGGTAGTGACTGGTTTGTCGGTAGTTATTGAGGTTATTTCTGTGGCTGCTTCAGTCGCTGCGACAGGTGGTTCCGGTTCAGATGTGAGAGTTGTTTCGGAGTCGGTAGTGACTGGTTTGTCGGTAGTTATTGAGGTTATTTCTGTGGCTGCTTCAGTCGCTGCGACAGGTGGTTCCGGTTCAGATGTGAGAGTTGTTTCGGAGTCGGTAGTGACTGGTCTGTCGGTAGTTGTTGATGTTGTTTCTGCCGCAGATTCAGTCGTTGCTACAGATTTTTCCGGTTCAGATGTGAGAGTTGTTTCGGAGTCGGTAGTGACTGGTTTGTCGGTAGTTGTTGATGTTGTTTCTGCGGTGACAGTCTTGTCTTCAACAGGAGTTCCTGTAATTACATCTATGTTTGCAGTGGGTTTTTCCGAAGTTTCGGCGCTGTTTGAGGGAAGTGGAGAATCTGATTGTGCACCGGTGAGGGTGTCTGCGTCGGATGATTTTTGAGTGCTAGTTGGTGCTAAATTCAGCGTGTATTTGATGTCGCCACTGATTTGCAAAACTTTGACTGAATAGTCTCCGGCTAGTAAGCTGTCAACACTAATTGTTTCTGCACTGGTTCCCGCGTTGGTGGAACTGTAAAGTGGTGCGCCACTAGAGTTTAACAAAAATATGTCGGCATTCCCGCTCAAACCGTCGATCGAAAATTGGAAACTTCCCGGACTGGTGATATTAAATTTGTAAAGGTCGTAGATATTTGTAGCGCCAACACTACCTGTGTAGGTTTTGCCGTCAGCCAATGCCCCGATGTTAAGTTCAGTCATACTACCCCTGAAAAATAGTTGCTTGAAAATGCTCTTAATTATCTATCTGGGGGAACTTAAGGTTTTTATGCGAAGCGCGGTGAATCGTTACATAAGTTTACATTAGGGTTGCCGATCGCCCAAAATTTGCAATCTACCCGCATTTAATTTACTGGTGATTTTGCTTAAAACTCCTGTGGGGAGTAGGGGTTGGGCAGGAGAGCCCGCCCCAAAGGTGCAATTTAAATACAGAAAAGCTTAGTTGCACTTCACTGCGGAAAGACCAAAGTGCGTGAAAGTCAACAGTCACACGCCACCAGTCAAAGATTTCTGGCCATCACGCATCCTACAAGTGCGATCGCCCCAGACAATCCCTTATCCCCTACAATAAACAAGCAATTATTATATTTTGAGTTATCCTGTGAGTCCTACTGCCGAAGTCAGCAATACCCTAAATGCGGGCGCTCTACCAACCGTTACCGCTACCCCAGCCCGCCGCGCTGTTTTTCCCTTCACTGCAATTGTTGGCCAGGAGGAGATGAAACTGGCGCTGCTGTTGAATGTCATCGATCCCAAAATTGGCGGGGTGATGATTATGGGCGATCGAGGTACTGGCAAATCTACCACAATCCGCGCCCTCACTGATTTGCTGCCGGAAATTGAGGTGGTGGCTGACGATCCTTTTAACAGTCATCCCACTGATCCAGATTTGATGAGTGACGAGGTGCGCGATCGCACTTTATCTCAAACTGACATTAAAATCGCCCGCAAAAAAGTCCAAATGGTAGATTTACCTTTGGGCGCGACCGAAGACCGAGTTTGCGGTACGATCGACATCGAGAAAGCTTTGTCAGAAGGTGTTAAAGCTTTTGAACCCGGTCTTTTAGCTAAAGCTAACCGTGGCATTCTGTACGTTGATGAAGTCAATTTGCTCGACGATCATTTAGTCGATGTTTTGCTCGACTCCGCCGCCAGCGGTTGGAATACTGTGGAAAGAGAAGGCATTTCGATCCGCCACCCGGCTAAGTTTATTTTAATCGGTTCCGGGAATCCAGAAGAAGGAGAATTGCGGCCGCAGTTGCTCGATAGATTTGGGATGCACGCAGAAATTCGGACTGTAAAAGACCCGAATTTAAGAGTGGAAATTGTCGAACAGCGATCGAGTTTTGACCAAAATCCGCCGGAGTTTCTCGCGAAATATCAGCAAGAACAAGATGATATGCAGCAGAAGTTGGTGGAAGCCCAGGAAAGATTGAAATCGGTAACTATCGATCGAGAGTTGCGGGTAAAAATCTCCCAAGTTTGCGCGGAATTGGACGTAGACGGGCTGCGGGGCGATTTGGTGACGAATCGGGCTGCGAAAGCTTTCACGGCTTTGGAATGCCGCACAGAGGTGACTGTGGACGATATTCGCCGGGTGATGACTCTGTGTTTGCGGCACCGGTTGCGGAAAGACCCGCTAGAATCAATAGATTCGGGGTATAAAGTGACGAAAGTGTTCGATCGGGTATTCGGTCTAGAAACAACTGAGGGGTAATTGGTAATTGGTAATTGGTAATGGGTAATTGGTGGTGATGAAACCTTCCCAAATTTTCATACCTAATTCCCATTCCCAATTACTAATTCTGGCAATGGAAAAACGAATTTTAGGATTAGATCCGGGCTTAGCAAATCTTGGCTACGGGGCAATTTCCTGTCAAATTGTACCGGGCAAACAAGATAAAAACAGCGTTTCCATGATTGATTGCGGCGTCATACAAACAACGCCAAAACAGGAAATGGGACAGCGCTTGAAAACCATTTACGACGATTTGCACGAGGTAATTGAACAGATTAAACCTGATATAGCAATTGCCGAAAAACTGTTCTTTTACAAGATGGGAAATACCATACTTGTAGCGCAAGCGCGCGGCGTTTTGACCCTAGTATTGGCGCAGTGTGGAGTGCCGCTGTTCGAGTTTACGCCGGCTCAAATTAAGCAAGCTTTGACCGGCCGCGGTAATGCGGATAAATCTGAAGTGCAAGATGCCGTGGCGCGGGAGTTGGAGTTGGGTTACATTCCGAAACCAGACGATGCGGCGGATGCTTTGGCGGTGGCTTTGACTGGTTGGTACGATGATGATATTTGTCCGAAGAAAATACAGTTGGAAACAGGAAAAATTTGATGCAATATCAAATCATCGGCAAATTAAGTACAAATCCGGGCAAGACATCTTCTCCCGATAAATTTACAGGAAATTGTACACTCTCTACTTCGCGAGAAGGGCGATAAATCTCCACTTGTTCGTCTAGAGGATTAATTAACCAACCCAAGGGTAAACCGCTGTTTAGATACTCCTGCATTTTCTCCTGAAGCGGGCGCAGGGGGTCTGGGCGCGATTCCCTTCGGGATAGCTTCGCTTCACGCAATTCTATGAGAAAATCAGGACAGATTGGCGGAAATTTCTCTTGTTATTCTGCTGTTAAAGCAGACCATCTTTCTAAGCTAACCCAAGCGGCGTCTGGAACTCGATAGCCATTATTAGGCAAGCGAAAAATTGTAGAATAACTAAACACTCTCCCTAGCTGCGTTTTACGGTTCCACAAGCCCAAATCTGTAATTAAATAGGCTTCTCGATTGCCACTGACTCCGCCTACGGGTGACATAATAATGATTTCTCCTTTAGGTGTCCGTTCAAATTGCCAATCTCGATTCATCTGGCATAAACGGTAAAATTGTTCGTCGGTTAATTCGACAGTATCTAAGTTTAAAATAATGGTTGTCATTTTTCCTAACTCCCTAGAAATATGAGCCCTGCAAACCTATTTTAGCGCCGCCTTTTGTCAATTTTAACATCACTCCTCATATCCCGGAGTTAAGCTTTAATACGAGGGCTTAAGCCCCAGCCCGACTATTGCGAAGTGCAAAATATTAGTTGAAAATGTAATTAAGTTCGATCGCCCAATTCCCACCTTAATGAAAAAATGCTATAATAGCAACTTTAATTGCTAAACTTATCCCGCCAGCAGAAAACACAGGAAAATAATATGGTGATTATTACCTCACAACAAATTGCCCAATTTCGCTCGCAATTAGCCGAATATCCCGAAGCCCTCAAAGCCCTAGACGCAATCGAGGATTGCGAAGGTAACATCGAAGATGCAGCGATATCTCTAGCAATTCAAGCCGGACAAGAACCGAATATATCAGAAAATTGGTTAGACGGATTGGCCAAAAGATGCCGCGTTGCTATCTGCAAATCAGAGGTTAAAGAAGAGTTGACAAACGGACAATTGAATGCTGCATTTAGAGATTTAGTTGCAGCCAAAATTTGCCCTGATATTTTGGTGACTTCGGTGATTATTTATGTATTTAAAACTGGGGTGAATGAGTTTTGTGAACCTCTAGAATATAAACTGTAAAGCCATCGATGCCTTTAAAAAGTACGTGAAGCAAAACTATCCCGAAGGGTAGGGAATCGCCCCAAATTATCGAAACATGATACAACGAGGCGATCCTCTTCGAGGGCTTCGCTAACGCACTTTTTCTCTACCCCTTTGCACTACTGTACCCAGTCGGCACAAAATCCGGCGACAAACCCAAAGATTTCCCCAGCAAACGAGCAAGTTGCACTAAAAAATTAGCAGTATCTTCGTCACCTTCGCGGGCCATTGAAGCCGATATCTGGATTAGCATTTGCACAAATCCCGCATCAATTAAATCGGAACAGGAACTCAAAACTTCTGGTTCTTGGCCGTTGGGACAGGTAAGCACTCGCTCGATTAAGTTCAAATAAGCCTCTTGGCGTTCTGGATTCATTTTGGGAGGATCTGTACAGTAAATAATTTATTATTACGTTTAACTCACTCCTGTCAATCAGGCGATCGAATAAGCGATCCCCGTCTTTCCTCTAGAAACTCCATTCAGTCAGGAATAGACAGAAGCTTAAAGAAAATCTTAAGTTTCTCCATGCTAGTTTAGTCGAGGTAAGGTGCGCTGAACATCACCCTACTATTCAAGGGAATTAGGAATATAAAAAATGAAAATAGGAATATTTTTAGGAAATCTAGGAAATCCCGCCATCTACTATCCCAAATTCGCCAAAATCACCGGCGGGGTCACAGCCAGTATTTTTCTGTGCCAATTATTGCAATGGCAATCACAACATTCCTACTTCGGCGAATGGGTGAAAACTAACAGCACAGAAATAGAAAAAGCCACCGGTTTAAATCAGGAAGAACAGGAATTAGCGAGACAGCAACTCAAAGTGCGATCGCTCCTCAAAGAAAAACTACAAAATCCCAACACCGACACCCTAGAACTCTGCGCGGACATTGACGCTTTTGAGGAAAAACTCAATAACTTTTGGACACCGAATCTGCCAGAAATTATAACACAGACAAGCCGCGAAAACAACAATCATCCTGTAGAAATATTCCCCGAAACATCACCCCCAAATCATGTAGTTAAAACCGACAAATATTTTGGGCAACCCCGCCAACAAATAGCCGTTGCTGTCACGCCTCATTACCGATTTAGCGGCCCTTGGAACTCCCAAGAAGAATTGCACAACTTTCAGCGAGCTTTAGAAGCCTATGCTCAAGAGCGTAATTTAGGATTTGGCAATCCTTCTGGATGGGCATTTAAAATTATTGATAGCATGACAAAAGGCTTAACCTCGACTTTTTGGGATGAATTTATCGCCGGAATTCCTTTAGGAGAAAGTCAGAAAGTCCAGCGGGATTGGGAAATCGAGCCGGAAGTGCCTTATCCTGCTTTTGAAGAGGAGCGAATTCAGTATTATGTCCACAAAGGAGAACCGCTGGAAGCAGCAGTCTCTAAAGCCCGTGCTGACTTGAGAAACCCGGTTTTGGGCAAAGATTTGTGGGAGGGTTTTTTGCGAAAGTGCGATCGTATTGCTGATGATGCACTCAAAGCAAAACAGCAGGGCGTTGACACACCATATCTGCCGTCTTCCTTCAACGAAAAACCGCAAATCACCAAGGATAGCGTTATGCGGAAGTTAGGGGCGATCGCGCCGCAATTAGCCCTCAATCAATCCACATCTGACCAGATTCCAGCACTGCCGAAACTTGCTGAAACAGCATCGCCACCTCCCACCGAAATTCCCAGTATTTCCTCTTTGCAAAAAGCTTACCAAACTCCTCTCGGCCGAAGTATAGTTGAAAAACAAATCGCTGCTAACCCAGAATGGGGGTACGAAATAGTTGACGGTGAAATAGTCGAATCAATCCCTTTTTAGGAAGCTGATATGAAACGAGTTAGCGAGATTAATCCGCTGGGAGAAGAGCGACCAAATCCTTCTGAGGAAGAGAGAGAAAAACTGCGGGTGGAAAGGTTGCAGCGAGAAAGAGATGAAGGATATCAAAAATTAGTAGAACTCTGCAATTTAGGCGAATATGACCTGGCCGAGCAGTTGGCAAATCGACATTTTAATTGGGGTTATGAAATAGTTGATGGAATTGTGATGGAAAGGATAGATTAGGTTCGCAGTTATCCCCTTTGTCACTTTCATGGGCGGGCAAGATGCCCGCCCCACAAAAAAATTAATATGTCGTGGAACAGGCATCTTGCCTGTTCCTAATAATATGGGCCGGCTCTCCGGCATACCCCACAAGAAACTTGATATGTTGTGGAACAGGCATCTTGCCTCTTCCGAAGAATGGTGCAAGTGGACTACCGCAATGTCTATGTTATAATTATAACTAAAAATTAAATAACTATTAAAATATGACGACAACTATTAATGCCAAAAACCTAACATTAGCAGAAGTACACCGTCTGTTCGGCTTTCAAAAGCAGTACACGAACTCATTTACCTCTCTGTTATCCCTTGAAGATATAACAGAACACGAACAGCAGGAACTTATACAAATTAGGGATGACTTCGATGACTACATTTCAACTGATCGAGTTTCTGAAGGACTGGTAAAAGCTCTGACTACCTTTCCCCTAATGCGATTGGCTGGCTTCTACCGCCGCCCGATTAAAATTAGTTTAGAACAAGACATCGCCGAAATTAGCATTGAAGATGAAGATACAATCATTAAAGGAAGATTTGATATCTTGGCTGTCAACAAAATAAAACCCATCAGAAGCGATACATATTTTTGGGTTTTGGTGATTGAAAGTAAAAATTCTGGAATTAACGCATTGATGGGTTTATCCCAATTGCTAACCTATGCTTATCAAAATTTAAAATATCAAGACACAATCTGGGGTTTGACAACCAACGGAATGCACTATCAGTTCGTCAATATTGAGGGGGGCCACAACCCAACCTATCAGCTAATGCCTTTGCTAAACCTGATGGAGCCAGAATCGTCAATTTTGTTGCTGCAAGTGTTAAAAGCTATTTGCAAACTATAAAAAAAGAGGCAGAGAAAATTCCCCGCCTCCAATCTGCAATGACTGTTAACCTAAAAGTTAGATTAGCCAGCCAATACTTTTTAGTAGCCTCTGGTGTTAGGCTTGTGCACGATGAAGCTCAGCACTTGGCATTGCTTCACGTTGTCAAAACCCATGACGCGGATGTAGCAGCTAGGATTTTCTTGACGGCAAGCTTGAACTTCAGCCATGATTTCTTGGACGCTGCGAGCACCAAACAAAGGCAACTTCCACAGAGTCCAGTAGCGCATTTCAGCGGCAGAGGTTTCGTTGAATTCTACGCCGGGAATGTAGCCTTGATCCAGGATGTACTGGAGTTGCTTGGCAATTTGGGCGTCTGTCAGCGGGGGCAAATAGGACAGAGTTTCGTAACGACGCTCTTTAGGTAAAGTCTTCATTTTTTGTATCTCTAAGGTGTGTGTTCGATCGCACTTGTCGATCGATTAACTCGACAAATTATCCAGATTCGGTTCAGAATCTATTGATGTTTCAGGATTACTGCTAGAAACAGACCAATTAAGTTGCGTAGTTCGCTCTAAATGCTGGCGTCTGTGTTCCATATTCGCCTGTTGAATGCCAGTACAAACCATTTCTGGCAAAAATTCCGTCACATCGTGAGCCAGATACTCTCGCACAGTCATGATCCGAAAGCCTAAATCTTGATTTTCCAAAAGCAACTCTTGAATATAAGCTTCTCCATCTTGGATTTTGCCCTTAGTGGAAAAGTCATTCAACCAGATTGCCAGAGGAGGATTGGTTTCGCTCAACTGAGCGACCACCATCCGCACGGATTGATAGGTTAGGTAACTTGCCAGCACCTTAGCGGTGTCTTTCGCAACTTGTTTGAGATCCATTTTGACCCCAGCTCCCTCAAATTTTAGATTTTGGATTTTAGATTTTGGATGCAAACTTACTTGTAAATCTTCTTCAAAGATAAAGACTTCCCAGCAAGTTTGCGACCTAAAACCTAAAATCTCAAACCAAAAATCCTTAAAGGGTATCCATTGCCTCAAACTCAAACTTGATTTCTTTCCAGAGTTCGCAAGCAACAGCCAGTTCAGGAGACCATTTGCAAGCTTCGCGAATTACGTCGCCGCCTTCGCGCATCAAGTTGCGGCCTTCGTTACGAGCTTGGACGCAAGCTTCCAAAGCAACGCGGTTAGCAGTTGCACCAGGTGCGTTACCCCAAGGGTGGCCCAAGGTGCCGCCGCCGAACTGTAAGCAGGAGTCGTCGCCGAAGATTTCCACCAAAGCCGGCATGTGCCAGATGTGGATACCACCGGATGCAACTGGCATGACACCAGGCATGGAGGCCCAATCTTGGGTGAAGTAAATACCGCGGCTGCGGTCTTCTTCGATGTGGTCTTCGCGCATCAAGTCTACGAAGCCCATCGTGATGCCTTTTTCGCCTTCGAGTTTACCCACAACTGTACCGGAGTGCAGGTGGTCTCCACCGGACATCCGCAAGCACTTGGCAAGCACGCGGAAGTGGATACCGTGGTTTTTCTGACGGTCGATAACTGCGTGCATGGCGCGGTGAATGTGCAGCAAAATACCGTTGCGGCGGCACCATTTAGCCAAGGTGGTGTTTGCAGTGAAACCACCGGTCAGGTAGTCGTGCATGATGATGGGGGTTTTGATTTCCTTAGCGAACTCAGCCCGCTCCATCATTTCTTCGCAGGTGGGGGCAGTTACGTTGAGGTAGTGACCCTTGACTTCGCCGGTTTCTGCTTGGGCTTTTTCAATAGCTTCTTGAACGAACAAGAAACGATCGCGCCAACGCATGAACGGTTGCGAGTTGATGTTTTCGTCGTCTTTGGTGAAGTCCAAACCGCCGCGCAGAACTTCGTAAACGGCACGGCCGTAGTTCTTAGCAGACAGACCCAATTTGGGCTTAATTGTACAACCCAGCAAAGGACGGCCGTACTTGTTCAATTTGTCCCGCTCAACGGTAATACCGTGAGGAGGGCCTTGGAAGGTTTTCAGGTAAGCGATGGGAATCCGCAAGTCTTCCAAACGCAGAGCGCGCAGAGCTTTGAAACCGAACACGTTACCGACCAAAGAGGTCAGCAAGTTGGTGACGGAACCTTCTTCAAACAAATCCAAAGGATAAGCAATGAAGCAGATGTATTGGTTGTCTTCACCGGGAACTGGTTCGATGTCGTAGCAGCGACCTTTGTAGCGGTCGAGGTCGGTCAGGAGGTCAGTCCAAACAGTCGTCCATGTACCTGTAGAAGATTCAGCAGCCACAGCAGCGCCTGCTTCTTCTGGGGGAACTCCCGGCTGCGGTGTGACGCGGAAGGCAGCCAAAATATCTGTATCTTTCGGCGTGTAGTCCGGCGTGTAATACGTTAGTTTATAGTCTTGAACTCCGGCTTTATACCCAGCCTTTGATTGAGTTTGGGTTTGCGCGTAAGCCATATCTCGCTTCCTAGTATTCGCTTAATTTTTTTGCCCGATCGCAGGCTGTTAAAAATATATCAACAAAGTGTCACTCTCAAATTTTAATATTCTTTTAATCATCATAAGTATTATTTATTTTGCTTTACATTAGGCAAATATTTGTAACATATCTTATGAAATGCCAGCAGCGAAGGATGCAGGAGGAAAGGCTGGGGATCGCAGAGTGGGAAGGAATTTTGCTCGACCAAAAGATATGGTGCAGCAAGCGGAACAGCGGATCAATACGGTTTATGTAAAGAATTTAATACTTAAAAATCAGAATTTGTAATGGGTAATCGGCAAGGGGGAAGTAGTTAGAAATACCTAAAGTTATGGTTGGGAGTTAAGATCGATCGCCAGATCGATCTCAACTGTTATTCAGTATGTAGCAATCCAAAATCCCAAATCTAAAATCTAAAATCCCGTGACTTCCAGACCGCCAACTCAAAAATCGACAGCATAGCACATAATATGGACAGGACTTGTGCTCTCAAACCAAATCCGTCGTTACAGCCATTTAACCTCGCTGAAAACCGGGTTTCTGCGTTAGCTGCGCGTAAGTCTACTATGGATATTTAGCCCCATTTTTACTCTGGTTGTGCCTCACCCCCCTTCAAAAGCCGTTCACTGCATCAATCCAGATTGCCCAAGGCCCTACCCTCAGACTTGGGGCAACAATTTTTGTCATAGTTGCGGGGCTCCCCTGCGGCTAAAAAATCGCTACGTGCCTCTAGAAAGCCTCGGTTCCGGGGGTTTTGCAGCAATTTTCACAGTCTGGGACACAGAAACTGAAACCGAGCGCGTCCTGAAAGTGTTGCTCGAAACTTCCCCGAAAGCGCTGAAACTGTTCGAGCAAGAAGCTTGGGTTTTGGCACTTTTGCGGCACCCTGGCGTCCCTAGAGTCGAGCCTGACGGTTATTTTCACGTCCAAACCCAAAATTTTGCAGGCGGGGATGGAAATCCGGCGGCGAAGCGACTGCCTTGTTTGGTAATGGAAAAGATTCACGGCAAAACTTTAGAAGAGGTTCTCGACGAGCACCCTCAAGGATGTCCGCAGGAATGGGTGTTTAGTTGGCTGAGTCAAGCTGTGGAAATTTTAGAGGAGTTGCACAGGTGTCAGATTATTCACCGCGACATTAAACCCTCAAATTTGATGCTGCGAGACCCGGAATCGCCCCAAGTTTTGCTAAGCAAGGGTTTGGGCGGACTGCAATTGGTGACGATCGACTTTGGGGGAGTTAAACAGATGGGCGGTGTCGAATCCGTGGGGAAAGATTCTCGGAGTTCGACGCGGTTGATTTCGCCCGGGTACAGTCCCCCGGAACAAATTGTGGGCGGCGGTGTGGTGCCGGCGACGGATTTTTATGCGCTGGGGCGGACTTGTATTCATTTGCTGACGGGGAAGTATCCGGCGGAAATTGAAGATCCGATGACGGGGGAGTTGCGATGGCGCCACATTGTATCGGTGAGTCCGGCTTTGGCGAATTTGTTGGACGATATGGTGCGATCGAATGTGCAGCAGCGTCCGGCGACTGCTGGCGATGTTCGATCGCGTTTGCAGGAGATTTATGCTAGGAGTAAGGGCAAAATCGCGATCGCCCCAATCGGTCAAGCTATTTTAGAATTCTGCCGGCAAGTAGTGGTGGCGGGGGCGCAAAAAACGGCAAATTTGACGGTTTTGCTGTTCGGCGCGATCGCCCAAATCGTGGTAGCTTCTCTGGATACCGGCTGGGAAATGGTGCTGGGTGCCGTTGGTGGAAGTGCGGGGGCGATCGGCGGTTTGGTTTTGGGTTATGCTTCGCCTATTGGCCCGGAAATTGCCAGTTTTCTGAATGAAGGTTTGCAGCAATTAATTCCTAACATGACTTTCGCTGTCGGGCCGGAAGTGCTGCTGTTTGGATTTGCGGGGTTCGGAACTGCGATCGGTTTGACGGATGCGGGGAGTTTTCGCCAGCAAAAACAGTATTGGCTGTCTGGATTGATGGGAGCTCAGGGTTATTTGTTGGCGGGTTTGTGCTGGATGGAAGCCACAGCTTCTAGTGGTGTGCAGGGGGTTATTTTGGGAGCTTTTGCGATCGCCTCTATGACTGTGGGAATGGGTTTGCGGAGTCATCAATTAGTTCACGCTTTGGTAGTGGCTGTTTTCTCTACGGGAATGTTTCTGTTGCTGAATGCTTGGAACATTTTTCCGGGGAGTTTATTTGGGATTTTGTCACTGTCTAACGTTACCTTTGGCTGGCTGCAAGTTTGGGGCTCAATTGTGTTTTTTGGTTTGTTGGGAAGTGCGATCGGGCTTTGTTTGGGAGTCAGTCATTATTTAGTTGTGCCCGTACTCAGGTGGTTGGGATGGCGGTAGGAATTAACTAATTAAAGATTAAATAAACATTTTAAGCAACGAGCTAAAAATTACAGTTTTTGGGCGGGCAAGATGCCCACCCACAATAATTTTAATATATTGAGAGTGTAAGTTATATCGTTTCCGTTTGATTCAGACAAGTCTGATGTTAAATTTTTTAGTGCCGGGTAAACCGGCCAATAATTGCCCACACTCGACAATCTCATAAACCCGCCCCGGCCCATACTTTATGCAGAGTTGGTATTAGTTAGGTTTAGATTAGCGTAAAATCGGCGACAGTGATGTTGGCAGCAGAGACTCGATCGAGAATGGCTAATAGTTCGCCGGTATTCGCGATCGCAATGAAGGCAGAATTATTTTTTTGAGTAATTGCCAGTTGCCCAAAAGTCAGACCGTTGCTTAATAGCAGCAAGTCTCGATTGTCTTCAAAATCGATTACAGTATCAGTGCCGCCAACTGACAGCACAAATCGATCGCTCCCCCCATCGCCCCTCAAAGTATCGCTGCCCTCACCGCCAATCAGCCAGTCATCGCCCTCACCGCCGCACAGCAAGTCATTGAGACCCGCATCACCCGTTAGCGCAAGGCGATCTGTCTCTCCCAGCAGGGTGTCATTGCCATCACCGCCGCAAAGCAAATCGTCGCCCTTATCACCAAATACCTGATCGTCCCCAGCGTCACCCAAAACCGTGTCGCTACCCTTGCCGCCGCGTACTGTATCACTGCCATCGCCCCCAGAGACAGTATCGCTGCCCTTATCGCCTCGCACCAAGTCGTCGTCTGCGCCGCCAACAACGAGGTCATCGTTCTTGCCCGCATATATAGTATCGTCGCCTGCACTACCGTCGAGGCAGTCATTGCCCTCGTTACCAAACAGTAAGTCGCGATCGAGAATTGAGCCGACAGGAATGTTGCTGAAAATTCCGCCAATTATGGTGTCGTTCTCTTGTTTGCCAATGATGATATCGTTGCCAGCATTGCCGTTGATAGCGTCGTTGGAATTGGTGCCAGTCAGGGTGTCATCGCCATTGCTACCGCCAAGCGTGAAAGCAACTGAAGCAAAATTTGGGAGCACAATTCGATCGCAAATGCAGGGCGTCGGAGTTGGAGTTGGCGTCGGAGTTGGAGTTGGTGCTGGTGTAGGAGTTGGAGTTGGCGCTGGCGCTGGCGCTGGCGCTGGCGCTGGCGCTGGAGTTGTCGCAGGCGTCGGAGTTGTCGCAGGCGTCGGAGTTGGAGTTGGTGCTGGTGTAGGAGTTGGAGTTGGCGCTGGAGTTGGCGCTGGCGCTGGCGTCGGAGTTGTCGCTGGAGTCGGAGTTGTTGCTGGAGTCGGAGTTGTCGCGGCTGGAGTTGGTGCTGGAGTTGGTGCTGGAGTTGGTGCTGGAGTTGGTGCTGGAGTTGGTGCTGGAGTTGGTGCTGGAGTCGGTGCTGGAGTCGGTGCTGGAGTTGGTGCTGGTGTTGGTGCTGGTGTTGGAGTCGGAGTTGTTGGAGTCGGAGTTGTCGCAGGCGTCGGAGTTGTCGCTGGAGTCGGAGTTGGCGCTGGTGCAGGAGTTGTCGCTGGAGTCGGAGTTGGCGCTGGTGTAGGAGTTGTCGCTGCTGGAGTCGGAGTTGTTGGAGTCGGAGTTGTCGCAGGCGTCGGAGTAGTTGCTGGCGTCGGAGTAGTTGCTGGCGTCGGAGTTGTCGCTACTGGAGTCGGAGTTGTCGCCGGAGTCGGAGTTGTCGCTGGTGTGGGTACGCGGAGATCCCGCACGAAAGTATCCATAGCATTGTTAGTGTCCCCAGCCACTAGGTTGGTGGCAATAGACCTAAAGGCCACATAGCGGCCGTCCCCTGATATGGATGCCGGCTCGGATATGCTATTTCCTCCGTTGCCGTTAGGGTCTACAGAGACCAAGGTGGTGGTGCTGTTGAGGGTGTCCCGCACGAAAATGTCCGATGCGTTGGAAAACTGTGGGCTGGTTCCTTGGATCGCATATAGAGAGTCAAACGCCACATATCGTCCGTCTGCTGAGATCGATGGGCCGTTGTTGTTGTCCGAAAACAAGACGT
Source organism: Microcoleus sp. B5-D4 (assembly GCF_036705145.1). Taxonomy (NCBI): domain Bacteria; kingdom Bacillati; phylum Cyanobacteriota; class Cyanophyceae; order Oscillatoriales; family Microcoleaceae; genus Microcoleus; species Microcoleus sp. B5-D4. Next base: position 24,993 of record NZ_JAUBTV010000025.1, read on the forward strand.
TATTTAGACCTAATGATGATGAGATCAAAGTGGTGGTACTGCTGAGGGTATCCCGCACGTAGATCTGCCTACCGGATACATTAGTGTTGTTACCCGCCAAATTACTCTCAGAGTCAAACGCCACATAGCGCCCGTCGGCTGAGATCGACGGCCTACTAGAGCGCCGCTCCCCCTGTTTGCCGTTCGAGTCTACCGAGATGCGGGTGGTGGTTTTAGTAACGGTATCTCGCAAAAAGATGTCATTAGAGTTGTTCGTGTCCCCACTCACCAGGTTGCTGGCGTTAGACTGAAACGCCACATAGCGCCCGTCGGCTGAAATGGATGGGTTATAGGAGCTGAGATTCGCCTGACTGCCATTGGAGTCAAGGGAGATCCGGCTGGTGGTGCTGCTGACGGTATCCCGCACGAAGATGTCATACTCTGCGTTAGTGTCCCCGCTTGCTAGGTTGCTGGCCTTAGATACAAACGCCACATAGCGCCCGTCGGCTGAGATGGCTGAAGCGCCGGAGTCACCATTTCCTTCGTTGCCATTGGAGTCAACGGAGATGCGGCTGGTGGTGTTGCTGATGGTATCCCGCAGGAAGATGTCATACTCTGCGTTAGTGTCCCCACTTACTAGGTTGGTAGCAGTAGACTCAAATGATACATAGCGCCCGTCGGCCGAGATAGACGGATAGGAGGAGTTACCATTTGAGTTAGCGGAAATCAGCGTGGTGGTGCTGTTGACAGTATCCCGCAGGAAGATATCGCGCTGTTGGTTCGTGTCGTTCTTCACGAGGTTGCTGGCAACAGAGGAAAACACTACGTAGCGCCCGTCGCGTGAGATAGATATGCCCGATAAAGCCCCTGGGTCGCCCTCGCTCTGGTTGCCATTGGAGTCTACGGAAACGCGGATGACGGGGGTGGCAAACAGGCCCTGGTAGTTCGCCATTACTGTCGGTTCAAAGGCTAACGGGGTCTTAATTTGCCCGATCGCACATTCCAATTCCCAGTCCCCACCGAGTTCACGATTGCCAATAAGCTTGGCGGAGGCGGCGACATTTGCACCCGTCAAGAAAGCTAGGCGTTGAATGAACGGAACCTCTTCTCTCTCCCCGCATTCCTGCTGGTTTGGGGTAAAATCAGATGCCACATTGCAACCGTAAATCAGCACATCCGCACCATCAGTGAAAGCGCGCCGCCACTGCTGCAACAAACTGCCATATTTGTCTAAATTATGCCAACTTAGCTGCGCGTTCCCCAGTTGCAAGCTACCAGGGCTGCCGTGCGAAACAATATGAATGTTGGTAATGCCGGTGCGCGAGTCCAAAACCTCGCTAATTTGCTTTACTCCGTCCCACGCCCGATCGAGAATTATCACTTCAATTCCCGGTTTGACTCCCTTCACCAGGTTTTCCCAGTCTGCAACAGCGGGATCAACGAACATTATTGCCGATCGCGCGGTGCTGAAGCGAGGCGCCCCATTCTTGTTATCTAGGGCCTGAAGATTGGAAGTTGATAAGTTTTTCCTCGTCTTATCTTTTGATAATTTTTTTAACAAAGTAGAATTAGCCACTGGTTCTCTGCACTCCAAAACAGGTTAACAATAGATAAGTAATATCATGTCCGGTCAATTACTCGCGATCGGGAACACCTTATTGTGACCGATCTAGCCGACATGATATAAGTAAGCGCTGTAAAACTCGACTATGTTAAGTTCGCGTTCTACCCAGTTTTTTTCGTAGCATTAACACGCTAAAACCAGCCAAAGCGGACACCAAAGATGAAGTAACTGGCTCGGGGACTGGTGTAGCTGCTCCAGCAGGCGTAATTGATACATCATCTATGTAGATATCGCCACCAGTAGCACTCAAATAGTTGTATGTAATCGAAAACATCGGTGTACTTGCGTCCGGAAAGGTATTAGTGGTAGTGAATTGAAAGCTATCTGTAATCCACTGGTTATTAGAAATTGGCTTATGACACCAACCATAGTCTTTATTCAAAGCTACAGTCTTAAAAATTAAATCCGGATCGGAAAAACCGACAACTAAACATTCAATTACGTCATCCGTTTTATACCTATAGCTAAATGAATAGGTTGTATTAGGAGTTAGTTTGCTCTTGATTTCTTGACCGATAGCAGACCAATCTCCTGCAAAAGGTATCCCAGGAGCACCTCCGCCCCTGTCGTGGTGCATTTGGATGAAAGTATTGTCACCTTCAGTTACCGTAGAAATTTTTGCACCCGAAGTAAACTCTACCTTCTTCCATCCATTTAATTCGGCCGAAAAATCTCCATTTAAAATCAGATTAGCAGCAGATGCAGGATTCGCCGATAGCGATAGAGCCATAAGAGAGGCAATTTTTACAGTCATGTTTTTCATGTTTTCTCCTCATATCCTCTTTTCTGTTGTCTGTTACTCATGTAAAAAACGGCTGTTTTATGCGATATCGCTCCCCAATTAAGTTATGTAACGGAATACATAAGGCCTGGAGGAGCGATCGCAAGTTAACTTAGTGCCATTCCGTGTTTATTGCGAACGATCGAACGTTTTAACGTTGATTTTTCGTTCATCAACCCGATTTTTTGACAAAGGCGCCAGATGTAAGCGATCGAACTGTTAATACTTAAGGAAAAGTTGGCTTACGAGGCGGAAGCCCAAGAGTAGGCCCAATAGGTATAGTGGGCGCAGGAAGAGGGCTAATGAAAGGAGGTGGTTGTGGTGGTCTCCAAGTGCCCTTACCACCATCGTTTGGCAGCCTTCCACCTTGGATGGTTTGAGCTTCATCATCAGTGAGTTCAGAACACGAATCAGAGTCAAACCAATCGAGATCGTCAATTTCGAGCGTAGCCATTTAACACCTCACTACTGTTTTTCTGTTGTCTATTACTCGTCCAAAAAAAGGTTGTTGTGTGCGATCGCTCCCCAATTAAGTTATGTAAGGAAATACATAAGGGCTGGAGGAGCGATCGCGCGTTAAATTATTGCCGTTCCGCAATAGTTATTGTTGACATTTATGCAGTTTTAGCCTCCAAAATTTTTACCTTTTCGGCTAATGCCGATATGGTATTTTGTTGCTCTTTCAGCGCTTGAGTTAACACGGCAACGATATCCATCGGGCTGAGCGTTTTTCTGTCAGAAGTTGCCACTAATTCTGGGACATCTTCCGCGATAAATCCAATATGCCGATTTTTGTCGCTATCTGCTTTGAAATTGAACTTAACGGGGTTGAGGTTTTTTAATGCCTCAACGGCTTCTGAACCAGAGAGTTCGGCAATATTCTCCTTTAATTCCCTCGAAGAAGTGAGTCTCTGGTCCCTGGCATAGACATCGCCTGTGACTCTGACATCGCCGACATTGCCATTTGCTTGCAACCTCATTATTTCTTGTCCATTGTCAGGGCCTCCATTTGCTGTAAAAATGAATCTGAAGACATCATCAGTATTGTCCCCCCATGCAATCACAGCGTCTTTGCGATCTGAACCTTCATTCTTTAAGCCAAAAAAGACATTATCGGTATCCTCAGAAACTAGCGTTCCTCTTACCATCCAAGGGCGGTATCCACCAGTAGGCTGAGTAGGTAATCCGTCGGCAATATGCAACATCGATAGTGGATTATTCGCCCCGATGCCAACGTTGCCTTTGTTTTTAATTGTCAGTAAATCTCTTTTACTAGTGCCGTCATTCCAGATAAATTTCGTCTGTCCGATGTCTTGTCCGTAATGAGTAAACGCAAAGAAACTGTCATTTCCGCCGTCATAACTAAAATCATCTCCTACTCCAGAGGTTCGCAACAATTTCAGGTTTCCTCGGAACGAATCAAAGAGGTGTAATTTAGCTTCTGGATTCGTCGTTCCGATGCCAACGTTGCCAGTGGCTGTAACTGTTAGCAGATCGCCATTCAAATCTGTGAAAAGACGGGCTGTTCCGTCTGGGTTGTACCAAACAAAACGATTGCCTGCTGCTGGTTGGGCTGGCCAAGAAGGTAGGTTACGTCTCACAAAACTAAATTCAGCTACAGGCCCTGTAACTTCAATTCCTCCTTGTCCTGTTGTTGCAGCAAAGGGTCCCACTGCAACGTAGCCAGTTACAAAAAGGTTGTCGTTGATTATTGTGTCGTTAGGCGCGATTTGGTCGGAGGCGGTTTCCGGCTGGGCATTCATGTTTTGGTTAGACTTATTTTGATGCGGCAGATTTTGGTCTGACATAATTTCCTCTTTGGTATTGCAGAAAAGGTGTTGTTCTTGAAGTCATTCTGAGCAATGCTGTACCCGATCGACCAGTCGCATTTTTGAGTTTCACTCATGTGAGGGACAGGATATCCTGGTTTGTTTAGGTAACTACAGTTCCTGTCAGTAATTAGAAGCAGGCTGGTTTGCTGCTATCAAAGTTCGACTGGTTGCTGCGATCGCGCTTTCCAATCTTTAATTTTTACGAACGTTGCTGCTAATAGATGCAACCGTAGAGTAATTACGCAGCCGAGCTCGTATCATTACTCGAATGCGCGATCGGTCGGATTCGATCGGACTCTTGTTTCCCATATATCCAGAATGTCTTGCGTAAATGTCGCTAACTGCTCAATCTCGTGGCTCATTTTGCTCAACCTCGTTGCTCATTTTGCTCATTTTGCTCACTTCTCTAAGTAAAAACTCACAGTCTCTGTGTAACAAAATCTGACAAAAACTACGCATAATCCCTGGAGCTAGCGATAATGTAAGTGAAAGTGCAAGTTAATTAAGGATGAGCATGGCTTCTCTGAAATTGTCCGCTGAAGGCTTCCAAATTCTTGAAAGAGCTCGACGGCAGAAACGATGGGATAAAGGAGCAGAAGTCCTGTGCAGCGATGCTTTAACCTCAAAAGCTACTTTGAGACGGTTTTGGGCAAAGCAACCGATTCAGTACGATACTTTTATTAGAATCTGTCGGACGTTAGGAATAGAAAATTGGGAAGAAGTTGTCGATCGCACTCCAGAAAACTGTCTCCCCAGTAACAAAAAAGAGGGAGTACAGATCCCTAATCCTCTGAGTTTTACACTGCCAGAAAAGTTGCCCCCAGTTAGAAATTTTGCAGGGCGAATTCAAGAGCTGGAAACTATCAAAAATGAACTGCTAGCCCCCGATACTAAAGCAATTACAATTACCTCTGTCTGTGTGGTGGGTTTAGCAGGTATTGGCAAAACTACTCTCACTTCTCAATTAGTGCGTCAACTTCAGTCAGAAACAACACACTTTGCCACCGTAGCATGGGAATCTTTGCGTTCTGCTACAGGTATAGCCCCTGGTTTTGATTGGATTGTTGACTCGCTGTTGTTTACCCTCTCCGGTGGCGCAATTTCGACCGCCACTACCGTTCAAGATGATTATCTGAAAAAAACAGCCAGGCTGATCGAGTTACTCAAAAAACAGCCTTGTTTAATAGTGCTGGATAATGTCGAGACAGTCTTGCAAACTGGACAGGCAAATCGAGCGGGATATTTTGCTGCATCCTGCCCTGAATATGCTTGGCTCCTCAAACAGTTAGCAGAAACAGAACATCAAAGCAAAGTCATATTTACCTGTAGGGAAAATTTAGCAGAATTGCCCTGTCGCGCCACTAAAACTATCTCTCTGGGCGGATTGGATATCGATGCTGCTGTTGCCCTCCTGCAAAGTTTTGAGTTATCAGCTACTCAGTCCGAATTAACAGCACTAGCTGAAGCTTATCAAGGACATCCAAAAGCTTTGGAAATGATAGCGGCATTGATTCGGGACGACAGTGAATTTGAAGGAAAAGTAGAGAGGTTTTTGCGCGATCGCAACTGGCTGTTAATTAGAGATATTGAAAATTTAATCGATGAAGTGTTAACCCGTTTGAGCGAACCAGAACAAACTTGTCTGCTGCGAATTTCTGTCTGTCAAACATCAGAATATCCGCTAAGTTTGGCAGTAATTGTAGCCCTGATGCCAGAGTTGAGCGAATATGACTTAAAAGAAAACGTCATCCTCGCTTTAAAACGCCGACAATTTCTTGACTACGATCGCCAAAGGGAATCTTACCAATTGCATCCATTAATTCAAGAAAAAGCTTATCGCTTGCTGTGTCAACATCCCGAACAGTTCCGCATCGCTAATCAGCAAGCATACCGCTACTTTCTGAACCTTCCCCTGAAGCCTAAAACTGAATGGAAAAGTATTAATGATATTAAACCGCTGCTGTTAGCATACTATCATGCTTGTCAAGCAGAGGATTGGGATGAAGCTGCGATCGCACTTTCCGATGCTTGCGAGTCGATGCGCTACTGGAGTCATTTTAAACTCCTGATACATTTGTACAGCAAGCTGCTACCAATAGATTGGAAAACAGGAGGACAATTAGTAACTTCGGCTGCAACTCATGTGGAGATTTTGTGTCATATTGGTTTAGTATACCAGTCGATGGAACAATTTGAGAGTGCCAGCGAATATCTACAGCAAGGTTTGTCTATTGCCAGGACAAATGGAAACAAAAAAGCAGAGGCAATGACTTTATTTTACCTATCAAGTGGTCATGAATTTCTAGAAAATTATCAAGACGCAATTAAATGTTTGCAGGATTCTTTAGCAATTTCCATAAAAATTAATGAATACGAAATTGAATATAAAGTGTCCAATGCTCTTGGATATATTAACTATTACAGTGGGTACTATAATTTAGCGCTTGTATATTTTAGCGAAGCCTTAAAAGTTGCTGGTCAAAACAGTTTTCCAGAAGGAAAAGCTCTCGCATTTGCCAATTTAGCTAATACATACATAGGATTAAAAAAGTACGATTTGGCTATTAATTATTTTAACCGGTATATAGCGATCGTCTCTCAAAAACAGGATCAAATAAAATGTACAACTTATCTGTTTACCGTGGTTGGTAATTTTTGTGCAAATATCCACCAATATAAAATGGTAATAAGTTGGGTACAATACCCTTTAAAAAATCATATGAATTTGGCAGATAAATATGAGGGAATGTATCAGATCGAAGGTTTAGTAACAGCATACAATGGACTCGAAGAATATCAAAAATTTTTCGATATTTTGAGTGAATGTGTGAAGTTTGAAAGTGAGGGATATTCCAGGCATAAGGTAGATCGGGTGTATAAGTTGGGCAAACAAATCCAGAAACTAAGAGGATTTGAGCAAGCAATTGAAAATCTTCAAAGTAGCGAGATGCTGCTGAACAATATTGATAATAATGCTGGGGGCGAGAGTGCGGACACTTTAAAGGTACTCATAGAGTTAGCAAAAACTATGCTTAGATGCGTAATTGGCATACAGCCAATGATGCAATATTACTTAAATCAAGCCGAGGAAATTTGTAGAGAACTAGAGTTACCGCTGCTGACAGAGATCCAAAAAATTCAAGCAGATTTGCAAGAAAATTAACAGATAGCGATAAACAGTTGACAGTTGACAGTTGACAGTTGACAGTTGACAGCGAGGTTTTTAGGATGGGGATTTATACCCCACCTAAAAAAAATTAGCCCTGAAAGCTAGGGTTTTAAACCCCTGAATTTTGATAAACTAAGGGTTGGGGATTAAAATAAACAGGGAGCAATCACAGAATTACTTTGTTGATGCGTATTCAATCGCCTAATTATCTATTTGATTGTGCCTTTGTTAACGTGATTTACGCACTCCGACCCAAGAAACCGGGTTTTTACCGAATCTACGCACTGCAACGAATTATTTTCAGAAAAACCCGGTTTCTGGACTCTTTCGTAAGTGCTAGTTAAGATGATGGAGATGGAAGTAGGAATTAATGCCAAATCGCTATGCCGATCGAGTCGTTATCAATTAAGTCTGTCTCAAAATTTTCAATGGTTGGTGCTCTGACGATCGCCCTTGTCCTCAGCAGCCCCAATCTAGCCAAAGCCGAATCGCGAGAACAAGCCGTCGATCGATTGACCGATTTCTTATTCTACAGGGTTAATCCTCAGTTAAACAATCGCAAACTCCAAGCGGGCGATCGCGAATATAGCAATCAATGGCGGAGATTGCGCGAAGCGATCGATCCGCGAGTCAAGTCGGTACAAGAAGTATGCTTTAGGCCCGCCCCAGGAGATACAGGATGGGAATTCACGACAATTAACGGCGAAACCTACGAGCAAACCTACGATTTACTTGCAGATACAATTTTTTATAGCCGCCATCCTCAACGAACCGGACAGCCCATTCCCAAAAGCGATCGGATCGGCATTAGTGAATGGTCAGCAATTCGACGCGAAATGTATATTTCCAATTGTGGACTGTGAGACTCGATCGCCTTATACCAATTCACTATGAAGATACACTAAATGAGGCTGATGTCTTTGTTGTTGGAACTATATCCTTAGCGTTATATTAAATGCAGCTTCATAGTAAATTGGTATTACAGCGCACCATTTATCGAAGATAACTCCTAGAGTAGAGGTCATCTCTACATAACTCTGTAAAAAGAAAGGTTTTAAACCGATGAGTATGAAAAGTTGGATCTGCGATCGCACTCTTATTACAACCAGAATTATTGCAGCCTTGCTTGGACTAATCGCCCTTGGATCTACAAGTTTTGCCCGTGCTGCCTCACAGCAACAAATTTCCAGCATAAATAGTGCAAACCTCGATACAACAAGTAAAAAAAATTACCTGAATAATCCCGAAGAAAATTCAACAATCGAGGCTTTAAATAAAAAAGTTCAAGTCAGCCTTGAAAATTCTGTAAACGCCCCTAAAAAAATACCTCTTCAACAAGGTATGCCATACAAAGAGGCGCGCCAAATCCTGATTCAACAACGGTGGCAGCCAAGCTTACAGGGTCAACCCAACCTCAGAGATCGTTCGGTTAAAGAGCTATTTGATTTGGGATATAAAGAGATTAAGGATTGTTCTGGTACAGGAGAGGGGCCTTGTCGTTTTGAGTTTATCAATCAACAAGGAGAACTGCTAGTTATAGTCGCTACGACAAGAGGTTCTGAAAATACAAAACGTTTTGTGAGGAATTGGTGGCTTGAGAAAAAGACAGATAGCAATCAACAAAAATCGTCATCAAACATAATTGAAGAAGGTCGTTATTGGTTGGGAGGTACGGATCAGGGTTTAGAGGTCAAGGGAAAACAATATCGATATTATGACGAGTCTAATATCGAGCGACCGTGGCAACCTCTCTCTGAGTTACAATCTATCAAAAAAGGCGTTGTTTTTGATGGAAATAATTATTGGTGCTTATCTACGCTCGCACCTAAAACAGGAGGAATTTCTTGTTCTAAAAATGGATGGCAATAGAAGATTTATTACCAGCTATATCGGAAAAATTGACAACTTTTATTGGTTTTATCGTGCTAATTAAATCACTTTCAATTAAGTTAAAACCGAAGTTCTTAGGGGTCTGTGCATTAGCTATAGCCCTTGTACTCGGTGTTGCCAATCTAGACTGTGCTACAGCGCGCGATTATGAATCACGCACTCAAGCTGTGGATAGGTTTACGGATTGGTTTTTTTATAGAGTGAATCCTCAATTAGGAGGTCGCAAATTGCGTTCTGACGATTCTTCTGCCTACATCCGCGAATGGAATGCTATTCGTAATACAGTCGATCGAGAAATGATTACTACACAAGGAGATTGCGTCGGTGATGCTTTCTGGGACTTCGATTATCGTTCTCATGGGCGATCGCTAGATCGGATTGCAGATACAATTTGGGATATCCGCGATCCATCGGGTGACAAAACTCGTGCAGATGTTTCTAAACAAGAATGGCAGAATCTTCGTCAATCAATAATTAGAGAGCATTTTTGCTATTAAGTTGCCATATTTGTCAACCCAATTTAAACAATAATGAACAACAGCGCTTTTAGTGACAAATATTGTTAAAATGTAAAAGAGGCAACCTCGATTGTAGATCATTTAGTCAAAAAGCAACGGAAACATTCTATAGCAAAACAAAAGGATAAAAAATGGGCCGAGTCACCGCAACAATAACCGTCACCAATCACATAGATGAAATTCTGGGAGAAAGAGGGTTCATCCCCGCAGAGCAAATACGCTCTATCACCATCGATAACGTCTTAGTCGATACAGGCGCAACTCGACTTTGCTTACCAGCAGATATTATCAGTCAGTTGGGTTTGCCAATGCTAGGTGAAATCGACGGACATACGGCAATAGGAACCAGAAAATTTCGTCTGTTCAAAGATGTCACTCTTGCCGTAGCTGGACGAGAAGGCAGGTATGATTGTGTAGAAATTCCCGCAGGAGAAGAACCTTTACTGGGCTTAATTCCCCTCGAAGATTTGGGTTTAGAACCAGACTTGAAAAATCAGCGGTTGATTGTTTTGCCAGCAGAGGGGATGCAAAGCTATATTCGCGTGTAAAATCCAGATAATGTCCATCTCTTTAGTCCGCGCAGGCGGACTTGGTTTGACAAGAAGCGGTTTCCAACCGCCGAATTATTTAAATATCTAATTATCTAAGAGTTAACGAAAATGTCAGTCACTACTCATCAATTAATTCAGTGGAAACAACAAGGGCGGTCAATTGTTGCCCTGACAGCTTATGATTATGCGATCGCCCAACTCATCGATCAAGCAGGCGTAGATATCATCCTAGTCGGCGATTCCCTCGCCATGACAGTCTTAGGCTACGACACAACCCTACCCATAACCCTTGATGAAATGCTGCACCACGCTAAAGCAGTGCGTCGTGGAGTTAAACAAGGATTAATAGTTGTCGATTTGCCGTTTTTGACTTACCAAGAAAGTCCCCAGCAAGCCATGCACTCGGCCGGGAGAGCTTTGAAAGAAACCGGCGCTCAAGCTGTAAAATTGGAAGGTGGATATCCAGCAATGGCCGCCACAGTTTCGCAGCTAACATCCGCCGGAATTCCGGTGATGGGACACGTCGGTTTAACTCCGCAGTCGGTACACCAACTCGGCTACAAAAAACAAGGAAAAACGGCCCAAGCAGCTGATCGCATCATAGCAGAGTCGATCGCCCTTCAAGAAGCCGGTGCCTTTGCGATCGTGCTAGAACACATTCCCGCAGACTTAGCCGCTCAAATTACCCAAAAATTAACTATTCCCACCATTGGTATCGGCGCCGGGCCACACTGCGACGGTCAAGTTTTAGTTACTTCCGATTTGTTGGGACTTTCGGAAAAACAGCCGCCTTTTGCTAAAGCTTACGCCAATTTGCGAGAAACAATTACCCAAGCTGTGAAAGATTATTCCCTTGAAGTGAGAGAACGAAAATTTCCTAATTCGTAAAGATTTTATAGTTGGGATCTTTCGGGTTTAGGAGATTGCGGGTTTTCCCCAATTATTGTCGGTGAAACCCGCCCTGCAACTTTTTGGAAAGCCTGCTATATCTCAGCCATAACAAAGTTTGACAAACTTTGACATTCCTGCTAAAATCTGCTTAAATACATCACAACCTCAACTCAGCTATGAATGTATCGCTGACACCTGAATTAGAAAAATTTGTTCGGCAAAAGGTCAACACTGGCAGGTATTTATCGGCTAGTGAAGTAATTCGGGAAGCATTGCGACTGCTTGAAGAGCGAGATATGCAGCGTCAAATGCGGATCGAAAAACTTCGCCGAGAAGTGGCTGTTGGTATTGAGCAATCGAATAGAGGAGAAACTTTTGATGGCGAAGAAGTAGTTGCAGAACTTCTGGAAGAAATAGAATTAGAAGAGCGGGAAATCAATGAGTAGGTATTTTCTTAGCACTCAAGCTAAGTATGATTTGAGGGAGATTAAAAATTATATTGCTCGCGATAATATTGCAGCAGCGAGGCGTTTTGTTGAAACCTTTAGAAACCAATGCAATTTAATTGCAAAATCTCCTAGAATGGGACGGAGTTATGAAGAACTAGCACCGGGATTGCGCCGTGACAGCTATTGGAAACTATATCATCTTCTACCCTCCCCTTGAAAATGGGATTGCAGTTGAACGCCTGCTGAGTGGCTACCGCGATCTAGAAGCTCTATTATGTGAGAATGGCGACAACTAATTGACATTTAAAATTAGTGGATCGCCTTCTCTCCCCAGAATCTATCGCATTTTTAAAATCGAACGATCCCTAATTTATCTAATCCCCAGACTGGCTCTTTTCCTCCTTTTCCTTCTCCTTCTCAACAGCTTCATCCTCAGATTGACCAACCCCTTCCTTAAAACTCCGCAGCGTTTTCCCCAAAGCATTTCCCAACTCAGGAATCTTCTTGGGGCCGAAAATTAGTATGGCCACCACCGCAATAATGCCCATTTCGGGCAATCCCAGACCAAACATACAAAATCTCCTCTAAAACTTGCTCGATCGTAAGTCAATCTTAAGTCAATCTACTGATATTGTTAAAGTATCTACCTTTTTTCCTGCATCTTGCAACAGTAGAATCAAGTTTAATTAAGCTATCGCACGATAAATAAGAATGTTAGAAACATCCCAGCCTTCTCTACGCGAGCAACAGCACCATCTCATCCGCGATTTAGCAGACCGGATGGAAGCAGTATGGCACCGCTATCTCGACCTCGAACCCTACCACCTGCCCGCTGAGTTGGGATACGTAGAAGGCCGCTTGGAAGGAGAAAAACTGATCATTGAAAACCGCTGCTATCAAACGCCCCAGTTCCGCAAAATCCACCTTGAACTCGCTAAAGTCGGGCCGGTACTTGACATTCTGCACTGCGTGATGTTTCCCAGACCGAATTATGCTTTGCCGATGTTCGGTACGGATATCGTAGCAGGCAAAGGCCAAGTTAGCGCCGCGATCGCAGACCTTTCTCCCCTCAATCGAGATCGAACTTTGTCGGAAACCTACCGAACCCAACTGGAAATTTTGCCGATTAAGCAATTTTCTTGTCCCCGCCAAATTCCCGAATGGGGGGATATTTTCTCAGAATTTTGCCTGTTTGTGCGGCCAGAGTCGATCGAAGAAAACAGTCGGTTTTTGGATATTGTTGAATCCTACGTGGAAATTCACTGCAAACAGGCAGTCGCTTCCGAACCAGTCTCTGCCGCCGAAGCCTCGGAAATTCTAGACGCTCAAATTTACTACTGCACCCAGCAGCAGCAAAACGACAAAACCCGCCGCGTACTCGAAAAAGCTTTCGGTCAAGATTGGGCTGAACATTACATGACCGAGGTGCTTTTTGATATCCCTAAATAGCTGAAATTGGTTTACAATACTTCACAGTAGGTGAAAAAAACTTAATCAGGAAATCACCTACTTTATAAGTAATGGTAAAGGAATCACGGCTCAAGGATAAATCATTTTTAAAACCCCCAGGGCGAGGAATTATCGGTTTAGCGATCGGTGCAACTCTCATTACCACAGGAGTCGGTTTTTGGCAAGTATCTCAACTTAAAAAAGCCGAAGAGTTAAAGGCTGCTGCAGCAACGGCTGCTGCAACTTCCGTCGCCACCCGCAACAGCGTTACCGCTTTGGGTAGGTTGACTCCGCAGGGGGAAGTGATCAAATTGTCGGCCCCTTCGGCGTCGGAGGGAGCAAGAATTGAACTTTTGCAGGTGGAAGAGGGCGATCGAGTCAGTCAAGGACAAATCATAGCAGTTCTCGATACGCGCGATCGGCTCCAAGCAATCCTCCAACAAGCCGACAAAGAAGTCAAAGTCAAACAAGCAGAATTAGCGAAAATTCAAGCAGGCGCAAAAACAGGCGTTGTCGGCGCCGGGAAAGCCGAAGTTGCCAAGTTTCAAGTTCAACGTCAAAGAGAAACCGAAGGCGAAGCAGCGAATGTCGCCCGCTTAGAAGCTCAACTGCGAAGAGAAACCGAAGCTGAACAAGCTAACGTCGCCAAATTCGAGGCACAACTCCAAAGAGAAACCGAAGCCGAACAAGCTAATCTTGCCAAATTTGAGGCACAACTAGACAGAGAAACAGAGGTGCAGCAATCCAAATTGGCTAGGTTAGAAGCTCAATTGCGCGGCGAAATTGCCTCTCAAAATGCTACAGTCGATCGGCTAAAAGCCGAATTAACCAACGCCGAAGCCGAGGAACAACGCAATAAAGAACTCTCCGAAACAGGTGCAATTTCTGCTTCCGCCTACGACACCAAACGCTTAGCAGCAGAGACGGCTCGCCAGAGAGTCAAAGAAGCTGAAGCCATATTAGTAAAAACAGTGCAAACATTGCGTGAGGAAATAGTCGAAACTAAAGCAACAATCAAACAAACAGTAGAAACAGGCCAGCAGGAAATCAATCAATCGCGAGCCAATCTCAGACGCAAGTTAGAAACAGGTAGGCAGGAAATTAACCAAGCTAGAGCCACCTTAAATCAAAAGATAGAAACTGGTAGAGAACAAATTAATCAAGCCGAAGCAATACTCAAACAAAAAGCAGAAACCGGCCAAGAAGAAATCAATCAAGCCAAAGCAAATCTCGACCAAATTGCCGAAGTACGTCCCGAAGACGTGCAAGCAGCCCAAGCAGCCGTAGAAAGTGCGATCGCCACCAAACAAAAAGCTCAAGTAGACTTAAACTTAAGTTACGTCAAAGCACCCGTATCCGGCTACATCCTCAAAGTTCACAGCCGACAAGGAGAAGGTGTCAACACTCAAGACGGCATCGTAGAACTAGGCGGCACCGACCAAATGTACGCCGTAGCAGAAGTTTACGAAACCGACATCGCCAAAGTGCGAAACGGCCAGCGCGCAACAGTCACCAGCCCCGTATTTGCAGGTACTTTGGCAGGAACAGTCGCTCGCATCGGCAAACAAATCAGCAAAAAAGATGTCCTAAATACAGACCCCGCCGCCGACACCGACGCGAGAGTTATCGAAGTAAGAATTCGCCTCGATCCGGCATCGAGCAAAAAAGTTGCAACGCTAACAAACTTACAGGTTGAAGTTAAAATAGACATCTAAAATGGGTAATTGGTAATTGGTAATATCATGTCCGATCGAGTGACCGCGATTAAAAGGGCGGGTTTTTGAGATTGTCAATTATTGGCAGATATTTTGCGTGAACCCGCCCCTACCGTATTAGGGGTAATCGACGGGACATAATATAATTGGTAATTGGTCAGAGGAGTTCTTCCCTCTTCCTCCTTCCTTATTCCTTCTTCCTTCTATCCTTTACATCCGTTACATCCGTTACATAATCCGTTGCCGATCTTCCTTCATTGTATGGCCAAAATACCACTAGCTTGGGCACAATTAACCCGCGAAAAAATGCGCTTAGCCGTCGCACTAGCCGGCATTGGCTTCGCCGACTTGCTAATGTTTATGCAGTTCGGGTTTAGAGACGCGCTATTTGAAAGCTCCATCACCTTTCACTCACAGTTAAAAGGGGATATTTTTATCACCAGCACCCAGTCTACGGCTTTAATAGCCATGAAAAGTTTTCCCCAGCGTCGCTTGTATCAAGCTTTGAGTTTTGACGGCGTTACAGCAATTAGTCCCGTATATTTAGGCTTTGGATTGTGGAAAAACCCCGACCCCAACCAGCGAAATACTCGGCAATTGATGGTCATAGGTTTTGACCCCGCTAATCCCATCTTTGATCTACCTGAAATCCAAAATAATTTGGACAAAATCAAAATTTCCGATGTGGTTTTATTTGACCAAGCTTCCCGGCCGGAGTTTGGGCCGGTAGCAGAATATTTCAAACAGGGAAAAGTTGTTGAAACTGAAGTTGACAATCGCCGCGTTAGGGTAGATGGTTTATTCACTATAGGGGCCTCTTTCGGTGCCGACGGAAATCTTGTCACCAGCGATTTGAACTTTATGCGGATTTTTTCGACGCGGAGAACAAGAGGTTTAATCGATATAGGTATTGTTCACTTGCAGCCGGGAACAGATGTTAAGGCTGTTGTTGAGAAAATGAGGGCAACTTTGCCGAATGATGTGAGAATTTCTTCTAAAGAAGAGTTTGTAAATATTGAGAAAAAGTATTGGGAAGAAAGTACGGCGATCGGATTTGTTTTCACTCTCGGCGCGGCAATGGGATTTATCGTGGGGATAGTGATTGTTTACCAAATTCTTTATACTGATGTTACCGATCATTTACCAGAATACGCTACGCTGAAGGCGATGGGATATAAGGACATTTACTTTTTGGGTGTGGTGTTTCAAGAGGCTTTGATTTTGGCAATTCTTGGTTATTTGCCGGGGTTTGGGGTTTCTGTGGTGCTGTACAATTTAGGGAGAAGTGCGACAAGTTTGCCACTGTACATGACTTTGATGAAAGCTGGGACTGTTTTTGCAATGACAGTTGTCATGTGTTGTGTATCCGGGGCGATCGCAGTTAGGAAGTTGCAGGCGGCAGATCCGGCGGATATTTTTTAAGGAAGTCAGCAGTCATTAGTCATCAGTCATTAGTTATTTGTTCTGTCTAATAACCAATAACCAATGCCCACTTCTTTTCCCGATCGGGCATTGGAATCTGTGCCGATCGAACGCTATGCTAGAGGTGAGTAAGCTGTAGTGCATTTAAATTGTAGATTTCGATCGCATATCAAAAATCGTCAAATCCTCGGACCCTCTCCCCGAATCCCCCTCTCCCTCGGTTATACGCTATGACACAAAGCTTCAACCCCACAGCGTTGCCTCCCGCCTTTCCCGATCACACGCAACTCCCAGAATCTGACGGCACGTTTGTGAAAAACTTTCAAGAACATCCCCAGAGTATCCTGCTCACAGACTCCCTGGAAATTACGCTGCAAAATCTTCATCCTGACGGACAATATGCGATCGGGCAAGATTGCGGTATCTACTGGCGCGAAACTGACCCTCCAGAAAAGGGTGCAGAAGCCCCTGACTGGTTCTACGTCCCCAACGTTCCGCCGAGATTAGACGGGCAATACCGCCGTTCCTACGTGCTGTGGCGCGAGTATATTGTGCCACTGATTGCGATCGAATTTGCTTCGGGTGATGGTTCTGAAGAACTCGACAGCACTCCCTTATCTGCTCTACCATCCGGGGGAAACCAGAAACCGGGAAAGTTTTGGGTATACGAGCGGATTATCAGGATTCCCTACTACGCTATTTACAAGATCCAAACCAGTGAATTAGAAGTCTATAACTGTGTGAATACTCGATATCACCGCTTGGAACCGAACGATCGCGGACATTACCCGATCGACCTGATGGGAGTAGAGTTAGGTGTATGGTCGGGTAGCTATCAAAATCAGACGCAGCAGTGGTTGCGCTGGTGGGATAACCAAGGCAATTTATTGCTGACAGGAAGCGAGCGAGCTAGGCTTGAAAGCCTGCGCGCCGAACAGGAACGCCAACGGGCAGATAGCGAACGAGAACAAAAAGAGCGATTGGCGGCTTATTTGCGATCGCAGGGAATCGATCCCGATCGTATATGAGACTGGTCTGTTGCTCTTTTTAAATCTAGCCATTACCATGAACACAGTACCAGTTGTCTCAATTAAAAATCTCAACCATTCTTTCGGCGAAGGTCAACTTCGCAAACAGACATTATTTGATATCAACCTCGAAATTTATCCGGGCGAAATTGTGCTGATGACAGGGCCTTCGGGGTCTGGTAAAACAACATTGTTAACCTTGATTGGAGCTTTGCGATCGATCCAAGAAGGTAGTCTGAAAATTCTCGGCCAAGAATTGCGGGGAACGGGGAAAAATAAATTAGTTAACGTCCGCCGCGACATCGGCTATATTTTCCAAGGTCACAATTTGCTCAAATGCTTGAGTGCTAGACAAAACGTGCAAATGTCTTTAGAACTGCACAGCCATCTTTCTCGCCAAGAAACTAATGATAAAATAGAAGGAATGCTGGAAGCTGTGGGGCTGGGAGACAGAATAGATTATTACCCCGACAGTCTTTCTGGCGGACAAAAACAAAGAGTTGCGATCGCCCGCGCATTAGTCAGCCAGCCGAAATTAGTATTAGCAGACGAACCCACAGCAGCCCTAGACAGTAAATCAGGTCGAGATGTGGTAGAAATCATGCGAGGTTTGGCCAAAGAACAGCACTGCACTATTTTGCTTGTCACCCATGACAACCGCATTTTAGACATAGCCGATCGCATTATTCACATGGAAGACGGCTACCTCGCACAAGACACATCCACAACGGCTGCCACAGGCGTTCTTTCGGGAAAATAATATTAATTCACCTCAACTTATTTCCGAGAACCGGGACGCTTTCCTCCTACCTTGGTAGGACTTTTTGTTGTACCTTTGGCTGGAGTTTTAGAACTACTTTTGCCGTTTTTTTGGCCTTTTGTTCCTGTCAACTGGCTGTCAAGGTCATTTGCAGGTCTGCCCGCAGGCGTTCTCGTAGTCCTAAAGGTAACATTCACCCCTTCATTCGACTGTTCCAGCACCAACATCGGCGTCGGCTTGGCTTTTTGATCCCACTCAATATGAACGATGCGACCTTGAATTGTCGGCTGCCAACTGTCGTGGTCGTCTGAAGGACTCAGATAAGTTTCCAAACAGTCAATAATTTGATTAATTGTCGCTGATGTTGCCTGAGTCGGCAGTTTCATCAGCTTAATTTGAATCCGAAACAGCACTCGTTTTTCTATTTTTACTGCGGGATCGCCAGTTTCGTATTCGATATCAAACATCGAATCTACTTGCCTGCCACTGCCGGCATTCCCGTTTTTATCTCCCACTGCAGCCTGAGTCGGACGCAGGGCAATACTAATTTTCTCTTTGACTTTTACCTTAATCTGGTTCACAATGGCAAAGTGAAATACTTCTTCCGCCATCCGCATTCTCAGGTAGTCTAAATTAAAGTCTCGCGAGTGGATAAGGTCGGGATTCTTTTCCATCTTTGACATGGTTTCCAGAGCCATTTTGTATTTTTTCTGGAGTTCTCGATTTCTAAACTCCTCAAATTTGAGCTTTTTGCTCAAATCGTCGAGTTTTAGCTTGGTAAACACGGCTAAACCGATAAGCAATAACAACAGTAATCCCGCCCCTCCTATTAAGAGTTGGTCTGAGGACGGATGTCCGGGTTTAGCCTGTTTAGGTTTGGGAGAGGCTACTGCCAACCTTGGTTCTACAAGGATTATTTGGGTTGACATGGGCTTTTAAAGGGTAAAATTTGACGCTATATTTATACAGGACTCCAGAGTAGAGCTGGTAGTGCAACTGGATCAACTAACATTGACATTATTCCACCATCATCTTGGTACAACTGGATTTCTGCAACTGGAGCACGCACCCTCTAATTAATACTTTATCTTTAACTGCAAGCAGGTTTCCGAAATATCGGAAAATCCCGCGCTGGTACTGGCCAATAGAAATGGTGAATTGTCTGTAATATATTATACCAATACAGCTAAAAAAATGTTGGTTCGGCGGTCTCCGTTTCTAGCAAAATAAAAAGAAATACACATAAATTAATAGTAACTCTGGGAGCGAGCAGCGGAAAACATCACGGAGAACAGCCGATCGCCCGGACGATCGAGAGGCGGACGTTGGGAGAGTGCTAATTCCTGCTGTTGGCTCACGGACGCTGTGCAAGCCCACCGGGCGGCTGGCTGTGAGAGTCGAGCTCTCTTTGCGATCGAACAACGTCTCCTTAGCTAAGATTACAGCTAATAGCTGGCAAAAGTATAGTCATTTATAGACATGGGAGGCTTCAAGTCCCTCCCCCTTCACTTTTACTTTGAGCGGATTAACCCGCCTCGGCCCAACTACGCAGCTCTCTATCCCATTGCTAAACGCATTTGGGATTGCTTTTCTGAGAATGTTGTACGAAGCATTCACATCGGAATTAATTAACTGACCCGTCGATGTTTTGTACAAACCTCGCTTGATCCGTTTACCAGTGAACACAGGCTCTTTTTCTGTTTTTCCATAAACAGGAATTGGGTCTAAACTTAAAAAATTAAAGTCGGCGACCCTCTTACGAGAGCCGCCGCTCTCCAAAACCGTGCGTGAAAATTTCTCTTCACACGGCTCCTCAATGACTCGGTGATTGTCACTCATACCGCGTTACCAACATATCCTCTTTCCAGAACCATTCTGTATGTGAGGGTGGCTTAGGTTTAGCACTTTTACAGCTAGATTTTTTACCCAGACTGCCATCTGTAGCAGTCTTTATATCGTGGCAATGTCTGTGAAGTAAGTCCCAGTTGTCATAAGAATCCTTTCCACCTTTCGATTTAGGAATTCTGTGGTCAACTTCCATGACATCTTCGTCTCGAAAATGTAATCCGCAGTGAGAACATTTACCCTTTTGAATCTTAAGAAGTGTTGCCACTCTTTTGGGACTTTCAGGGTGTTTTCCCATTCTTGTACCCCAATACACCAGGTTTCCGTCGTATGGTGACGATTCGCCTTTAACTTTGGCATGGTCTATGATTTTTATTTGACCATGTTTACGTAACCGGAGTGGGTTAGTCCCTTCTTCCCTGGTTGCGAATACCCAGTGGTCATCGCCTATGGTTTGCCAGTATTTATTTGACACCCATGTTTTCGATTTATGATGGCGATGATTTGCCCAAGCTCTGAGTTTTTGATACACCAGAGAGTCTAATTTATAGAAGACTTTGCTACTTGGAACCGTTCGGTAATAGTTAGCCCACCCTATAATTAGAGGATTCAACCTCTTAATTAAATCTGATTGAGATTTAACTGTGTGGATGTCTATTACTCTTGCGATTTCTTTGAGGTGTATTTTAACTTTTGCTGAACTTGGGGTGATGATTGTGCTGAAACCCAGTAACTCACCTTGAGGATTTTTCCCGCTAGTGTATTTGCCAGATGGATATTGCCTGACTTTAAATCCCAGGAAATC
This sequence comes from Microcoleus sp. B5-D4, assembly GCF_036705145.1. Lineage (NCBI taxonomy): Bacteria > Bacillati > Cyanobacteriota > Cyanophyceae > Oscillatoriales > Microcoleaceae > Microcoleus > Microcoleus sp. B5-D4. Next base: position 45,701 of record NZ_JAUBTV010000025.1, read on the forward strand.
GAATCCTGGAGATTGTCCATCATGGCTGCTCATTGTGTGAGCTATCCTTGTTTTGCTGGATTTTAGCTCCAGACCCATGCCTTTTAACCATTCAGAGATAATCTCTTTACACTTTTGAACAACGGTTAAGTCTTCGTGGAGAATTACGAAGTCATCGGCGTATCTTATTAAGGATATGCTTTTACATTTCTGTTGCCAGCTTATTTGTCCTTTTCCTGTTGACTTTTTGATGTCCAAGGTTTTGGCAAATTCCTTAATTCGATGTTCCATCCCGTGGAGAGCTATATTAGCCAGTAGTGGAGAAATGACTCCGCCCTGTGGCGTACCCTCAAGTGTTGGAAACAACTGCTGTGGGTCCATCACCCCCGCTCTGAGCCATGCCCTGATTTGGCGGCGCAAAAGCGGGAATGTATTTAATTTTTTAAGCAGTGCTTCATGGTCGATTTTGTCGAAGCATTTGGCGATGTCGGCATCTAGCACATATTTTTGCTTATACCTAATCGCATTAAATATTGCCCCGATAGCATCTTGGCACGAGCGTCCAGGTCTGAACCCATATTGGTTCGGTTCAAATCGTGCTTCCCATTCTGGTTCTAATGCCAGTTTAACAAGCGCCTGCAATGCCCGGTCTTTCATGGTCGGGATTCCTAAAGGTCGCTTCTCTTCTGTACCAGGCTTGGGAATCCATACTCGCCTGGTTGGGCTGACCTTTGAACTCAGGTTTATGTTATCTATTAGGTCAAGGCGTTGCTTTGGGGTTAGTGATTTGACACCATCCACACCTGCCGTCTTTTTTCCTTTGTTATCCTGAGTAACCCTACGAACCGCTAAGCATTTTGCAGCCCAGGACTTCATCAATAACTTTTGGAGTCTGCGAAGTGCCTTAATATCACCACGATTGGCGGCTTGATAGATTCTTTTCTGCAACTTGAACACAACTCTTTCCAGTTTTCGCCAGGGAGTCTTGTTCCATTCATACATCGGTTTTACCGTGCTCATGACTTTTACATTGCTACTGGAGACTCTATCTTCCGAGACACCGTGGGTCTGTCTGCATATCTCCCTCGTTACAGGGGAGCTTTCGCTTTTGACCCAATCTCTCCTTGCCGTTGCATCCGGTTAGCACCTACTCTGAAAATCGACTTTTTTAGAGAGCAAACGGTAGGTTATTTCGTTCCTGTTCGTCTTTGTTTAGAGTTTTTAGGGTGGTACTTTCCACCGGGTTTATTACAGAGTGCTTGGTTGGTCAAACCAATAATTGCCAACCCTGTGGTAAATTGAAGGTGAAGTCCCTTTATTACCAATCCTTGCCCTTTTGGGACTCAAGCGCGTATCAACCTGTTTCGCTGGTTATCGCTCACGATGGTTCGGATGTACCTTTGCTTTCGCTACCCATAAACTCCTGCTCGACGGGGTTCTAGAATAGGTTTTCCAGTTACCGCCTTTTCACCCCGCTTTACGGATTGATGGCTAGTCGCTACCGTAGGGGTGATGCTTTCACCGCTGCACCTGCGGGATGGGACTTGAACAATGTTCTCACCCACAAGACGAACAAGTTGTCTTCTAACAAGGGATTAAAGTGCGAACTCGATCCATATTGGATTACCTTGTTAGAGCCTGGATTCCCCCCATTTCTGGGTTTCTTCAGAACGAAACGCACACTGGAGCGGGATGTGTAGGATTCTTCCTGTACAATTACTGTGATTCCTACCAGCCGAGCTTTGTATTCTAACATCTCAATTAATCGAGAATGAGGAATGCTGACGAAGTTTTGGTTGGTTTGTTTACCTAGATTGATATCGGTTTTCCACTGTGCATTTTTGCCGATTACCAGCGTTCCAATTTTGTTCACTACCAAATGGTCAACAATCACACGACTAGCCTGATGCAAATAGTTATCAACTTTCTGGTTGCGACAGCGAGTTAAGCGCTGAATCCGTGGTGAAGTTTTGCGATTCCCTTTCAATTGGGATTGTAATCGAGATTTGCGTTTGTTGTAGAACTGGTTAATCGATTTTAATGGGCGCCCATTAATCAACAAAGGGATAAATCCCGGCTGATTTGAAGTTAACGCCACTAAATTATCCAGTCCCAAATCAATACTAGCTACAGAGTTGGCATTGCCAAGGGTAGACTCCGGTTCATCATAAATCACCTCAATTACATAGGAATCACATTTCGGAACCAGTCTCACTTGACAAATCTGGTTGGGATTGAGTTGGGTTTTAATTGAAAGTTCAGTGCCGGAAAGTTTAATGATTCCTTTCTTCAACTGTTTACTACTAATTGCTTGACTCGTGTAAACGAGAAGGTTTCGCCCTTTGACTTTATCTTTGTACTTTGGCAGCTTTGGGCGACCAGTGAATCTTGAAGAGTCAGCTTTGTAAGCTTTAACGGCTTCAAAAAACGATTTCCAGTTTTTGTCTAGCACCATCAAGATTTGCTGGCTTACTTTAGCAGGTAAAGCCTTGTATGCTTCGTGAGACTTCATCAATCGGTTCATTTCGTTGTAATTGACATAGCCCCACCCATAAATAAAACTCTGACGACTGACGTAATTGGCGGCATTGTAGAGGTTTTTGGACTTGAAAGCTAGTTCGTCAATTTGGGCGAAACGGTGTTCCGTCGATTTAATGATGTGCCTCTCTGTTAGCTGCATTTGAGACTTCCGTTCTTTGATCTGTGCGTATTTCTTGTTCAACAATCATAGCGATATGATACCATTATTGTTTATAATTGCTTATAAACTCAACGAAGATTTACAATACCACCAATATTCGATCGTGACCTACGAACCCCTGCATCACAAATATCGCCCTCAGACATTTGCCGAATTAGTCGGTCAAGAGGCGATCGCCCAAACCCTCACCAGCGCCATCCTACAAGAGCGCATAGCACCAGCATATCTATTCACCGGCCCCAGAGGCACCGGTAAAACCTCTAGTGCCAGAATTTTCGCCAAATCCCTCAACTGTATTTCTACGGTTGCCCCCACCCCCACACCCTGTGGCAAATGCAACGTTTGCCAAGAAATTGCCCGAGGTTCGACACTAGATGTCATCGAAATTGACGCCGCCAGCAACACGGGAGTAGATAACATTCGGGATTTGATCGAACGAGCTCAATTTTCGCCCGTACAGTGCCGCTATAAAGTATATGTAATCGACGAGTGTTTGACCGGTGATTCTCAGGTAAAAACTAGCGAAGGTCTGATGCGGATCGACAATCCTAACATCAAAGGAAAACAAGTTCTCAGCTATAACGAAACTTCAGAAGTTTGGGAATTTAAAAAAGTTTTGAGGTGGTTAGACCGAGGGCAAAAACAAACACTGGTGATTAAAACCGCCAACCGAGAAATCAGATGTACCGGCAATCATCCAATCAGGACAGAACAGGGATGGATACGAGCAAAAGACGTAAAAGAAGGAGTGAAGATACTATCCCCTGTGAATGTGGGTGCGGCACCCTCATTCACAAAATTGGAACAGATGGACGCTTGCGGAGATTTGCCAGAGGACATCAATTTTACGGGAATACCTACGGACAAAAATCCTACGACTTGGCCTCTATTCTCGAACAGGCTCAAGCCATCCAACCTCTCTGTGCGTGTGGCTGTGGAGAACAACTCGAAATACCAGACTTTTTACAAAAAAAAGGCAAAGGGATTAAGAGTATCCAGTCTAATTGGCAGCGACATCCGTATAAAAAAGGACATGGACTTTGGGATGCAAGAACGGAAAAGTTCTTGGCAAATGCCGAAGTTTTGCAACCAGAAACACTCGGACTCATCTACGGAACATTACTTGGAGACGGTTTTATCACCTACCCAAATAAATATAGCCGATTTCCAAGATTGGGCTGGACACACGGAGAAAAGCAGCGGGAATGGTTGGAATACAAAGCTTCTTGCCTTTCGACACTGCGACCAAAGTTACGAGTTACACCTAACCGAGGATACGGAAATATATCAGTCTGTTGCAACACCGTCTGCCATCCCCAACTTAGAGATGTCTTTGACGCTGTTAAACCCAACGGAAACGGAAAATACGTCACAATGGATTGGCTCGATCGCGTCACAGCAGAAGGACTTGCTTGGTGGTACATGGATGATGGCTCGCTCAGCATTTCCCCAGAAGGAAGTCCAAGCATCCAAATTCATACAAAAGGATATTCTAGGGCAGAAAATCAACTCCTTGCCAATTGGCTTACAGGTTTGGGATACCCAACAACAACTAAATTTTACACAAGGTCTAACACCTGTAAAAAAACCTACGACTACATACACATGGGTGCTGAAACCAGTAGAAAATGGGTATCAGACTTTAAAAAGTATTCAATCCCTTCAATGGATTACAAGTTTGGAGACAGTCGAATCTGTAAAAGTCGCTGGGGTCGAGAGAGTTTATGATATTGAAGTAGAAGACAACCACAATTTTGTCGCTAACGGTCTTCTGGTTCATAATTGCCATATGCTAAGCACCCAGGCATTCAACTCTCTACTCAAAACCTTAGAAGAACCGCCCGATCGCGTTGTATTTGTCCTCGCCACAACCGACCCACAAAGAGTATTGCCAACTATTATTTCTCGCTGCCAAAAGTTCGACTTTCGCCGCATCCCCCTCGAAGCAATGATTGCTCACTTGCACAAAATTGCCCAATTAGAAAATATCAATATTGCCAGTGATGCAGTACAAATGGTTGCTCAAATCGCCCAAGGAGGTCTACGAGATGCCGAAAGTTTACTAGACCAACTGAGCTTATTTCCCGGTCAAGTAACAGTTGAAAAAGTTTGGGATTTAGTCGGTGCCGTCCCTGAAAATGATTTAATGGATTTGCTGCAAGCTATTGATACAGATAACGCTACAGCACTAATAGACATGACTCGCCACCTCATGGATCGCGGCCGTGAACCGCTAATCGTGCTGCAAAGTCTCGCGAGCTTTTACCGAGATTTGCTAATAGCCAAAGCTGCACCGAAACGGTCAGATTTAGTAGCTTTAACATCGGCCACTTGGGAAAAATTGGCGGATTTTGCCCGCAATTGGGATGCGGAGTTGATTTTGGCAGGTCAGAAACATTTGCAAACCCACGAAGTGCAAATTAAAAATACCACTCAGCCGCGTTTGTGGCTGGAAGTAACGCTGTTGGGATTGTTGCCTTCAGCAATTAGAACTCAGCAGCAACCGGCAGCCGAACCAGCGAAAAATATTGCTCCATCACAAATTCACCCCCCCCAACCCCCCCTTGCTAAGGGGGGGAGCCAGACATCTAATATCGAACCGCCTCCCGCTGCCAAACCTCAAAATCCTCCGCCGCAGTCGCCGCCTGTGGCTAATCGAACAGAAAGCACACCTCCGGCAGCGATTCCTGCACCTGTACCAACTGCTGAAACGAATCAAACAAATTATTCCTCGACTAATTCAGCCGATGAAATCGATTTAAATCGAGTGTGGGAACAGGTACTTGACCGCGTGCGGCCGCATGGAACTCAATCGCTGCTTCGCCAACATGGACAGCTAGTAATTTTTAGCAATGATACTGCTTATGTTAAGATTAGTTCGCAGCCGTTGCTCAATATGGTTAAAGACAAAGTAGCTAATATTGAAGAAGCTTTTTTGCAAATTTTTAACCGTCGAGTAACAGTAAAAGTGGGCTTGACAAATCCCGCTGAAACTAATAGTTCCCGCGCCAAGGATTTGCCAACTTATAACGGACGTGTTGGCGAAAATCCCAGGAATTCTCATCCTGTGAGTGATGCGGGCCAACAGGTGCAGAACTCGGCGGGTTCTGAGATTACAGATGATTTTTTGGGGAATGGTGGAGAAGAACAAACACACCCGCCAGCGCCTGAAAATACCGCCGTTAATGTGCCGACAATTTCCGAATCGCGATCGCCAACAAACGGATCTACAAACTCTCAGAATGACTCTAAAGCTCACGCTATAGCGGTGCGTGTTGATGCTCAAGATGTCGCGAATTCGACTAGGAAGTTGGCTGCTATGTTTGACGGGGAAGTAGTCGATTTGTCGGATGACTTGGAGATTTGGGAGTCGGAAACTTTTAGATTGGAATCTGAACCGGATTTTTCCGAGTTATCTTCTGAGTTAAATGAGGATGATTTTATAGATTGGTAAATGGGCATTGGGCATTGGGCATTGGGCATTGGGCATTGGGCATTGGCTTGATGTGATATCAATTCCGGTTGCACTCTTGGACATGATAGAGGAGACGGCACTGCCGTCTCCTAATTTCGGCTACTAATAATTTCGATGCAACCGGAAACGATATGATATGTTGTACCATGCTCAAGAACAGGCTTTCCGGCCTGTTCCACAAAGAGTGAATTTTCTTGTGGGGAGTATGGGTTGGGCATCCTACCCGCCCTAAAAGACTTATTGACAATGTGAAAACTTTTAAGCTGACTCCGGTTTTGGTAGGGAAGACGGAAGTACCAACAACTCAGCCGTCGATCGCTTCTCGACCATTTCCTTAGTAATCGTACACCGGGCAACATCCTTGCGCGACGGCAACTCGTACATCACATCCAACATCAATTCTTCGACAATTCCCCGCAGCGCCCGTGCTCCAGTTTTGCGGCGGTATGCTTCCTGGGCGATCGCCCGAATCGCCTCCGGCTTAAAGTCCAACTGCACATTATCCATCTTCAGCAGCTTTTGATACTGCTTAACCAAAGCATTGCGCGGCTCAGTCAAAATCGCCATCAGCGTTTCCTCATCCAGCGGCTCTAACACCGCAGCCACCGGCACCCGCCCAATAAACTCAGGAATCATCCCAAACTTCACCAAATCATCCGGTTCCAGTTGCTTGAGTACATCAGCAGCCCGTTTTTCCTTCGGCTGAGCCTCTCCGGGCTGAATAAAGCCCATTGACTTTTTGCCCGTTCTCTGCTCTATCACTTTCTCAAGACCGACAAAAGCGCCGCCGCAAATAAACATGATATTGCTAGTGTCAATTTGGATGCAGTCTTGGTAGGGATGCTTGCGGCCACCTTGGGGAGGTACATTGGCGATCGTCCCCTCAAGCATTTTCAGCAGCGCCTGCTGCACGCCTTCCCCAGACACATCCCGCGTAATCGAAGGATTTTCGCTCTTGCGGGCTATTTTGTCAATTTCATCAATATAAATAATTCCGCGCTGCGCCTCTTCCACGTCCATATCTGCCACTTGCAGCAGCCGCAGCAAAATATTTTCCACATCTTCCCCGACATAGCCCGCTTCCGTCAGCGTCGTCGCGTCAGCCACCGCAAACGGTACGTCTAGCATATCCGCCAAAGTCTGAGCCAGCAGAGTTTTGCCGCAACCAGTCGGCCCGATTAACAAAATATTCGATTTTTGCAGTTCTACTTCTTCCGGCGGGTGCTTGCCGCTATTTTTGGCATGGATAAAGCTGAGGCGCTTGTAGTGGTTGTAAACTGCCACCGAGAGCACCTTTTTCGCCTCATCTTGCCCGATCGCATTTTCGTCGAGATAATTTTTAATTTCCCTCGGCTTCGGAATTTGGCTCAGCGACATACTTTTGCCCGAAGTACCGCGGCGCTTTTGCGTCGTTTCCTGCTTCGGAGCCACCGCCGCTGCGGGCACTGCACTCGAATCAAACAACTCCTCATCTAAAATTTCATTGCACAAGTCAACGCATTCGTCGCAGATATACACCCCGGGCCCTGCGATCAACTTGCGTACTTGCTCTTGAGACTTGCCACAAAACGAACATTTTAGATGGGAGTCGTACTTAGACATAACAGCCTCTTAATTCAGTGCAGTGACATTCTCTCCCGCCGTCGGAAGGTTTTCCTTAGCGATAACTCGATCGACCAAACCGTAATTTTTGGCTTCCTCGGCTGACATAAAAAAGTCGCGCTCTGTATCCGCCTCTAATTTGTCGATCGGTTGACCTGTGTGGTGCGCTAGCAGTTGATTCAGCTTACGCTTATGATAAAGGATTTCTTTGGCTTGAATCTCAATATCAACTGCTTGACCTTGAGCGCCTCCAAGCGGCTGGTGAATCATAATCCGGGAACTCGGAAGAGACATCCGCTTACCGTGAGCTCCTGCTGTCAGCAGAAATGCGCCCATACTCGCTGCCAAACCGTAACAAATCGTCACCACATCCGGGCGGATTTGCTGCATTGTGTCATAAATTGCCATGCCGGCAGTCACCGAGCCGCCGGGGGAATTAATGTACATTTGGACATCTTTTTCTGGGTCTTCGGCATCTAGATACAATAGCTGAGCCACTATCGAGTCAGCAACTTCGTCGGTTACGGGAGTTCCTAAAAACACAATTCGCTCCCGCAGCAAGCGCGAGTAAATGTCAAAGGCCCGCTCGCCCATCCCCGACTGTTCTAGCACCATCGGCACTACATTGCTGGGGCTGGAACTGACATCAAAATCGTTATAGCTTGTAATTAGGTAATTGGAAGATTGAGATACAACCATAAGACACCAGTCAAGGATTCTAGACAATTTGCTGCTGCTGATGAAAGCTTTAAATTAAGCCGCCAGCTTTTAACTATTATGCCTCTTCTGAACAGATATCGGGGGAATGGGGAATGGGGAATGGGGCATTGGGCATTGGGCATTGGGTATAGTCGAGCAAAAATCTTGTGACTATTTAACCCAAATTCAACAGTAGCTCGACATTTAACGTAAAATTCGATCGCACTTCAGATACCCCCGATCCCCGCCGTAGGGACACTCCAAGACCCCATTAGTGTCCACTTAAGATTTCAGCCCGCCAAGTCCACCAGTGGACCCGCTAGTCCGGCAGGGAATGAATTCCCTGGCGGACTGCGGGTTTAACGTGTTTGTGGACACGAAGAAGGGCTGGCGTGCGGTGTCCCTACTACTTTGATTCTGGACCCTACTCTTCGCCTAGGACTTCAACTTCGACACTTGTGGGTGAAACATCCAAAACTTCAGCGTCTGATTCTTCTAATTCTTCCGATTCGGCTGCGGGAGTCAGAGAGCCTTCGGGTACGAGTTCGATTGTTCCTTTTTCTTCCAACCATTTCAGGGTTTTTTGTTTGAGCAAGTCTTCTGCTACAAATTCTTGCAACCTTTGGGGGTCAAAATCTCCTTTGGGAAACTGCTTTCTGATTTTTGCTACTTCTGCTGCTACTTCTGCTGGTTCAACAGATAAGGATTCCAGCTTGGCTACTTCTGCCAGAGCTAAATTCTGCTTGAGGCGCTCGATTGCTTCCGGGCGCGAGCGTTCCCGCATCGGGCCCATATTTTCTTCCGTAAACAGTTGGTTGATATCTATGCCGTAATTTTTCAATTGGAGGGCTTGTTGATTCAACAAATAATCGATTTCGCGATCGAGCATTGTTTCGGGAATCTCGACTTCTATTAGCTGCACAAGTGCTGCTGATATAGCTTTTTCCTTATTGGCTGATGTCTTGTTTTCTTGGTCTGCTTTAAACCGAGTTTCGAGCGATTCGCGCAGTTCTGCTAAAGTTTCAAACTCGCTGACTTCTTGGGCGAAGTCGTCGTCCAACTCCGGCAATTCTTTTTCCTTAAGTTCTTTGAGAGTAATCGTAAATACGGCAGGTTTCCCCGCTAATTCTTCACTGCTATACTCATCTGGGAACTGCACGGAAACTTCTCTAGTTTCTCCTGGATTCATCCCGATCATGCCTTGGATAAAGCCCGGTACAAACTGATTTTCCGATAATTCTACTTGAAAGTCTTCTGCTTGACCACCGGGAATTTCTGCGGGAGTTTCGCCTTCGGGTGCTTCGGCAAATCTACCGGAGAAATCAACCAAAGCCGTGTCTCCCAACTGAGCCGGCCGGCCTTCTACGGGGATTAAAGTAGCTTTGTCCGATCGATATTTTTCCAGTACCTCATCTACCTGAGCCTCATCATACTTAGCTTCTTCTGCTTGAAGCTGCAAACCTGTGTACTGACCCATTTTCACTTCTGGTTGTACATCAACCTTCGCCGAAAAAATCAGAGGCTGTTCTGGATCGAACTTAGCTAGTAATTCTTCAAACTCGGTGCTAAGTTCAAAACTGCCAATTGCGGCAATTTTTTCTTGTTCGAGGGCTTTTTGCAGGGAATCATTAATCACATTTTCCAAAGCCGTCGCCTTCAAACGAGTCTGGCCTAGGCGCTGTAGCAAAACTTGACGGGGAACTTTGCCTTTGCGGAACCCAGGAATACTAACCTCGCGAGCAAATTGTTTAATTACTTGCTCGTAAGCTTGTTTTGACTTTTCTGACGGTACTTCGATTTCCAGACCAATTTGGCTAGCTGGAAGTTTTTCCTGGGTTACTTTCATCGGCTTTTTTGATATTTAACAATAGTAATAAAATACATACAAAGCTGACTTTGCCTGCATTTTAATTTTGTACGCTTTGACTCGTAACGGCACAACTACAACACCTTTACCGGATGAGACTGTAAGTCATTGCCGGCTACTTTTTTGGCTCTTGCCAAATAGTTTTGGTTTGAGGATACTAGCTTTTGCTGCTAGGAATGTGGAGGTTAAGTCCACTAATTGCCGATGCACCATAGCACATATCGCCCTGTGATGTCAATCTTGCCGGTCTCTGCAGCCAGTCAAAGTCAATGGATGCGCCTGCGAAAATGCAGATATATCGCAAAACTTAACCGGATGCGGATTGGGCGTGGGCGAGCGGCAAAAGATGCTAAACTGGCATTGGGTACGATCGCCCGGATCGATCGGGAAGTTCGATCGCCCTTTTAGGTTAACTGCACCATTGCCATCCTCTCATGCTCCTGATGTCGCATAACATTAATTAAGTTTGATATTGAGAATTGCAGTTATTTAAATTTTTGATTTCGATCGTTTAGACTTTAATTTGTGGAGGAAACTAATTTGTCTCAATCCTATCGAGTTGCCATTTTAGGAGCTACCGGCGCAGTCGGTGCCGAGTTGCTAGAACTATTGCACAGCCGGAGTTTTCCGATTTCTAACTTGAAGCTGCTGGCTTCGGAACGTTCAGCAGGCACAACTTTGCCTTTTGGCGGTGAGATGCTGCCGGTGGAAGCAGTGTCGGCGCGATCGTTTGATAATGTAGATCTGGTGCTCGCTTCGGCAGGTGGCTCGACTTCTAAGTTATGGGCTCCGCAAGCGGTGGCAGCCGGGGCAGTGGTAATTGACAATTCTAGCGCTTTCCGCATGGATGCGACGGTACCGCTGGTGGTTCCCGAAGTCAATCCCCAAGCAGCAGCAGCTCACCGAGGTATAATTGCTAATCCGAACTGCACGACTATTTTAATGGCAGTTGCCGTTTGGCCACTGCACAAAGTTAGGCCGATACAGCGCATCGTTGTAGCGACTTACCAGTCTGCCAGCGGGGCGGGGGCGAGGGCAATGGAGGAAATGAAGGCTCAAGCAAGAGCAATTTTGCAGGGGGAAACTCCCAAAACAGATATATTTCCCTACCCCTTAGCATTTAATTTGTTTCCGCACAACACCCCCATTAATGATTTGGGGTATTGTGAAGAAGAGATGAAAATGGTAAACGAAACTCGGAAGATATTTGGTACGGACGAGATTAAAATTACGGCAACTTGTGTGCGGGTTCCCGTACTGCGCGCTCATTCGGAAGCGATTAATCTAGAGTTTGCAGAGCCTTTTAGCGCGATCGAGGCCAGGGAAATCTTAAAGCAGGCAAGCGGGGTTAAGCTGGTAGAAGACTGGCAAGCTAATTATTTCCCGATGCCCGCAGAAGCCAGCGGTAAGGATGAGGTGTTAGTTGGCAGGATTCGCCAAGATATTTCTCACCCCTGCGGGTTGGAGATGTGGCTCTCTGGCGATCAAATTCGCAAAGGGGCGGCTTTAAATGCGGTGCAGATAGCTGAGTTGCTGGTAGAAAAAAATTTGTTGCGAACCCAAGCGGCGGTGGCTTCTAATTAGGGGCAACCCTGGCAATTTGGAAATTCAAATTGGGGATTTTAGATAAACCGTTCATCTGAAATCAAAAATTTAAAATCAAAAATCAACAGTCTAAAATCGGAGAAAGTGTGGTAAAGTTTGGACGGGTTCTGACTGCAATGATTACGCCGTTTAAGGAAGACGGCAGCGTTAACTATGCGGTAGCAGAACAATTGGCAGTTCATTTAGCCGATCGCGGTACAGATAGCTTGGTAGTGTGCGGCACTACTGGCGAGTCTCCCACTATGACCTGGGATGAAGAGTACGAATTATTTCAGGTGGTACAAAAGGCGGTGGCCGGTAAGGCGTTGGTAATCGCAGGAGCCGGATCGAATTCTACTTCAGAAGCAGTAGCAGCTACCCAAAAAGCAGCTAAACTAGGGTTAGATGGTTGTTTGCAGGTGGTTCCTTATTACAACAAGCCGCCGCAAGAAGGTTTATATAATCATTTTCGGGCGATCGCGCAATCTGCTCCAGAATTGCCTATAATGTTATATAACATCCCCGGTCGCACTGGTCAGAATATGTTGCCGGAGACGGTGGCTAGATTGGCCCAAATCCCCAATATTGTGGCCGTAAAAGAAGCCAGTGGCAACTTGGATCAAGCAAGTCAAATTCGGTGCTTGACATCCCCTGAATTTGCCATCTATTCTGGAGATGATTCCCTAACTTTGCCAATGTTGGCGGTAGGAGGATCTGGTGTAGTTAGCGTAGCCAGCCATCTGGTAGGAGAGCAACTGCAACAGATGATCAAAGCTTTCGAGGCCGGTCAAGTTCAAGTCGCTACCCAGATTCACTTGCAACTTTTTGACCTGTTTAAAGCTCTTTTTCTCACCACAAATCCCATTCCCGTCAAGACAGCTCTCAAACTTCAAGGCTGGGATGTAGGCTCCACCCGTCCGCCCCTGTGCGATCCGCCCGTTGAGGTAACTCAAAAGTTAAAGGACGTACTGAGTCAGCTAGCAGCAGTATCAGCTAGCTAGACGAGCGAGAACGAGTTTTCAGACAACTGAATATTGGTTGTGATAAGTCATTAGTTGTTAGTCATTAGTCATTAGTAATTAACTGTTAGTAATTAGCTAACAGTCAAGAAGTAAAGACTGAGGATTAAAGACTGAAGGCAAAAGACAACTGACTGTAGGGGATAGTAAAACCCCCTGGGGAGTTTTCCACAAATATCTTGGAAAAAATCGCCCCCATCAACGAACAACAGATAAAAACCTACCAAAAAGCTTGTGTTGAACAGGCAGGATGCCTGTTCCACAGGGATTATTGGAGAGGTCTAGACAGTAGGCGACAGACGACAGACAACAGTCAACAGTCAACAGTCAACAGTCAACAGTTAACAGACCAATAACAAAAATAACTAACAAAGGATACGCATGATCAAAAATACAACTGCATCTGCTCTAAAAGTTATTCCCCTCGGCGGGCTGCACGAAATCGGTAAAAACACTTGTGTGTTCGAGTACGGCGACGAAATCATTCTTTTAGATGCAGGTTTAGCGTTCCCGACAGATGGAATGCACGGGGTAAATATTGTCCTTCCAGATATGACTTACCTGCGGGAAAACAGCCACAAAATTAAAGGTATGATCGTGACTCACGGTCACGAAGACCACATAGGCGGTATCCCTTATCACCTCAAACAATTTGAAATTCCGGTCATTTACGGCCCCCGTTTGGCGATGGCTTTGCTAGCCGGAAAACTCGAAGAAGCCGGAGTGTCTCACCGTACTGAATTGAGAACGGTTCGACCCAGGGATACTGTCAGAATTGGCAAGAATTTCTTAGTCGAATACATCCGCAACACTCACTCGATGGCCGACAGTTTTACTGTGGCAATTCACACTCCCGTGGGAATTGTGATCCACACCGGAGACTTTAAAATTGACCACACTCCTGTAGACGGCGAGCATTTTGATTTGCAAAAGCTGGCGGAGTACGGCGAAAGAGGCGTGTTGTGCTTGATTAGCGATTCTACTAACTCGGAAGTTCCCGGTTTTACGGCTTCGGAAAGTTCTGTGGCGCCGAATTTAGACAGAATTATCGCTCAAGCACCGGGAAGAGTGCTGCTGACGACTTTTGCTTCGTCGGTACACCGATTGCAAATTGTTTTGGACTTGGCTAAGAAAAACAATCGGTATGTCGGAGTGGTTGGCCGGTCGATGCTTAACGTCATCGCCCACTGCCGCAATCTCGGCTACATCAAATGCGAAGATAGTATTTTCAAACCGCTGAAAGAAATCCGCAATTTGGCTGAAGACAAGGTACTGATTTTAACTACAGGTTCCCAAGGCGAACCGATGGCGGCGATGACTCGCATTGCTAACGGCGAACATCACGAACTGAAAATCAGAAAGGGCGATACAGTCATTTTCTCGGCTAATCCGATTCCCGGAAATACGATCGCAGTGGTAAACACGATCGATAAACTGATGATGCTGGGAGCACACGTGGTTTACGGCCGCGACAAAGGCATTCACGTTTCGGGTCACGGTTGTCAAGAAGACCAAAAGTTAATGATTAACATGACTCGTCCCAAGTTCTTCTTACCAGTGCACGGGGAACATCGGATGCTGATCCAGCACTCCAAGACGGCTCAAAGCATGGGCATTCCCGCTAGCAATATGGTGGTTATTGATAACGGCGATGTCGTAGAATTAACTGAAAATTCGATGCGAGTTGCTGGCCAAGTGCCTTCAGGAATTGAATTGGTAGATGCTTCTCGATCGGGCGTGGTCAAAGCTAGCGTCCTCAAGGAACGTCAGCAGTTAGCCGGAGATGGCGTTGTAACGGTAGCGGCGGCTTTGAATTGGGAAGGCAAATTAGTTGCCAAACCAGAAGTACACTTGAAAGGTGTAGTGACATCAGCCGATCGCGCAGAGGTGATCGGATTAATCACTCAAACCATTGAAACAGTTTTGAGCGATCGCTGGTCAGAATTTGTAAAACCCGCCACTGCTGACTCACAAGTTGATATTGACTGGGTAGGAGTGCAAACGCAAATAGAAAAAGCTATTCAGCGAGTGATGCGCCGGGAACTGCAAAGCAATCCGCTGCTGGTATTCCTGATGCAGATTCCTGAAGAAGCAGTGCGATCGGAAAAAGCAGCAGTATCTCCAGGTTCCCTGGAAGCACCTAAGCTATTATCATCGCCATCATCGCCCTCTCCATCATCGCCATCATCGCCATCATCCCCATCCTTGCCATCTCCTGCCAATCAGGTGACTGGCCGGCGCCGTCCCCGGACTGCCGCAAGGGCAGCTTCCTAGTGCGATAATTCTCTGACGCACTGCGAACAAAGAAATAAGTTTTAGGTTTGTAGTAGCGCTTGAGTACCCAAGCGCTACTACAAACATACATTTGATTTCATAAAACGCAAATGAACGCAGATAGATTTAAATAACTATCTGCGTTCATTTGCGTTCGTCTGCCTCAATCTGCGGTTAAAAATTAATCAGCCACCAGCAACAGCAGGAACAATGCTGACTTCATCGCCATCTTGGAGGGCTGTTTTTGAACCATCCAAAAAGCGGATGTCTTCGCTGTTGACGTAGAAGTTGAGAAATCTGCGGGGTTCTCCCTTTTCGTCGCACAGGCTTTTTTTGATGCCGGGACAATTGGTTTCCAGCGATTCAATTAGTTCGGAAATGTTATCGCCGGCGCATTCGATGGTGGCTTGATTGTTGGTAAATTTTTGCAGGGGAGTGGGAATTAAAACTTTGACGGTCATTTTTTTAGTCCTTAGTCCTTAGTCAGTAGTCAGTAGTCAGTAGTCAGTAGTCCTTAGTCAGTAGTCAGTAGTCAGTAGTCAGCAGCTTAATAACTAATAACTAATAACTAATGACTAATGACTGATGACTATTAATCAGTAGTCCTCAGTCAGTAGTCAACAGCTTAATAACTAATAACTAATGACTAATGACTGATGACTAATGACTATTTATTAAACCGAAACTTGTTGCCATTCTAAGCGTTCGAGGGTGCGGGCGCGTTCTAGGGCGCGCTCGAACGCTTCTAGTTTCGGTTCGAGGGTGATGGGTTCGCCGATGTAGCCTTGAACAGCTTCTTGCGTTTTCAAACCGTTGCCGGTGATGTAAACGACGGTGGTTTCATCGGGATTGATTTTACCTGCTTCTACGAGTTTCTTCAAGACTGCGATTGTGGTGCCGCCTGCGGTTTCAGTGAATATGCCTTCAGTTTCTGCTAGCAGTTTCATGCCTTCGATGATTTCGGTGTCGCTGACGGATTCAATGTTGCCGCCTGTTTTGCGGGCGATTTCCAAGGCGTACATACCGTCGGCTGGATTGCCGATCGCGATCGACTTAGCAATTGTATTCGGTTTCACCGGTTTCACGAAATCACGGCCTTCGCGGAAGGCTTGGGCGATGGGGGAACAGCCGTCAGCTTGGGCGCCGCTGAACCGGACTTTCTTTTCATCAACTAAACCGACTTCGGTGAATTCTTGAAAACCTTTGTAAATTTTTGTGAACAAAGAGCCGGAGGCGAGGGGAGCGACGATGTGATCGGGCAATTGCCAGCCTAGCTGTTCGGCAACTTCGTAACCGAGGGTTTTTGAGCCTTCGGAATAGTAGGGACGCAAGTTGATATTGACAAATCCCCAGCCATGTGTATTGGCGACTTCGCAACAGAGACGGTTAACTTGGTCGTAGTTGCCGTGAACTGCCATGACAGTTGGATTGTAAATCAGAGTGCCGAGGACTTTGCCTGCTTCTAAGTCGGAGGGGATGAAGACTACGCAGTCGAGTCCGGCGTGGGCGGCGATCGCAGCGGTGGAGTTAGCTAAATTGCCGGTGCTGGCACAGGATACCGTTGTGAAACCCAATTCTCTGGCTCTGCTGAGGGCGACTGACACCACTCTGTCTTTAAAGCTGAGAGTGGGCATATTGACGGCATCGTTTTTAATATAAAGATTTTTTAGACCGAGGCGGCGCGCCAAGCGGTGGGATTTTAATAGAGGAGTCATCCCCGTGCCGACATCGATGACGTTATCTGTAGCGACTGGTAAAAATGCGCGGTAGCGCCAGATCGAGTTGGGGCCGGCTTCGATGGTTTGGCGAGTGACGGTGCGGCGGATGGCGTCGTAGTCGTACTTGACTTCAAGCGGGCCAAAACAGCAATCGCAGACGTGCTTGGCTTGGAGTTCGTACTCTTCACCGCATTCTTTACATTTAAGGGCTGTGAAGGTTGCTGCTGTGGATTGTGTTCTGGTGGCCTGGGTCATAGCTCAACTCTCTAGTTTTGCGATGTTTTCTTAGTCTTGTGCAAGATTAGCACGGTCAATTTACCCCGTCAACCATACCCGATATTTTTAGTCGGGATTGATTTTTTAGTTAAAAAGTGGTGTATTTAACTTTGATATTTGGGCGGGCGGGACGCCCACACCACAAGGATTTGAGTTGTTTTCACGATCGGGATGGGAATCCAGATTGTCAGGCCTGCACGCAAGCCCGATCGAGCTCAAGGATGATTTGCCGCCGAAATTGTTACAAAACTTAATAAATCTTTTTTGGGCTAAGAATTGGGCAGTCGTGCGATCGAACACAACTACAAAACCTCGAAATTTTGATTAACTGAGATGTTGCACCATTCTCAAGAACAGGCAAGATGCCTGTTCCACAAGAAAATTCACTCTTTGTGGAACAGGCATCTTGCCTGTTCCTAAATAGCTTATTGAGAATGGTGCAACATCGAAATGTTGCACCATCCTCAAGAACAGGCAAGATGCCTGTTCCACAAGAAAATTCACTCTTTGTGGAACAGGCATCTTGCCTGTTCCTAAAAAGCTTATTGAGAATGGTGCAACATTTCAGATTAACCAACTTAGCCTACCCGCCGCTGACGGGAGGGATGAGGACAACTTCGTCGCCGTCTTGGAGGATGGTGTCGGGGGAGACGAATTCCAGGTTGAGGCCGAAGCGGGTGCGATCGCGCCATTGTTCTAATTGAGGATATTGGGCGATCGAGCTTTCGAGCACTTGAGACACTGGGGTTTCGGGAGGAAGTTCTAAGGTAAGTTCCGAAACGCCGTAGGCTTCACCGAAGGCGGCGAACAGTTTAACGGTAATGGTAATCGAAGAGTTAGACACGGCTGTTGAGTGCGATCGACGGTTTGGCAATTATCAACTACACCATACAATTAATTACGAATTAGGCGCGCCGAGGCTTAGAATTGAAAGCGGCAACCTCTAGTTAAGTTTTACCCCACCGGGTAAAGATGATAGTTGATTGCAGCAAAAACTCTTAACAGGATTGTATGCCGATCGCTCTCACCAACCTGGCGTTAGAAGCAGTTGGCATCCACTTAGATGCAGCTAGCTAAGGCCTAGTTAGCTGCTGTTGAGGCTAATGCGAGAATAATTTTTGAGGATGCGGTATAGATACTTGACAGTAATTGTGGGAGAGTACAAAAAGCTTGCACTACATTTAGCAGGCAACAACGCAGACAAGGCCTTGTCAACCCGCTTCCCCTGACAAAAAATCAGGTTATCAAGTGAGGCTTGGGATGGTCAAACCTTTGCCATGCTTAGCAAGCTAGCCGTTCTATCTAAGAAGAATACTGAAGTTAACGCGATAGAGATATATGGCAAATAACGATTTTAAAGTGCTTCAAATTATTGAAGCTAAAGGCTGGTATGCCTTTGGGAGTACCAAGCAAAACCAGCACGTTGAGAGATGGGTAAGACCTGTCGTGTGTTGGGTTTTAATAGAAGATAAAAAAAAGCGACGGGTTGTGACAGCTACCGCTAGCTATCAGATCCAGATTGACGACAAAGAAGTCGAGTTTTTTGCCCACGAAAGCGAAATTCAAGATCTGGAGAGTCTCCCGAAGTCTGTCTCGGTATCGGAATTTCTGAAAACAGAAGATTGAGAGAAGGGCAAAAGGAGCTGATTGAACAAGTTATTAATTATTCCTTAGTGATTCCTTAAACTTGCTGTCGCATTCTATTTCAATGAGAGACAGAAGCTCTAGATTGGGGAGAGGGGCAGAGGGGGACAGGGGGAGAATTTATATTTTTGCCTTGCCTTCTGCATCTTGTGCCCAATGCCTGAAGTAGCCCAAAAAATAAAGAGGCCGGAAGATTGGTGGCAATGCCAACACGCTTCCGACCTTGCTGAATAACAGGGTATGCATATGTTTTTAAAGTATGGCAGGCAGGCTTTTGAGATATCAAGAGGACTATTGCAATCACCCACTTTTGCTTTCCGGCTGTGTTTGCAAGGCTCCTATTATTTTAGACTGAGAATTTGAAAATTGAGAGGGGGGAGGCTTACAGGTTAAGGATTCTAGCTATTTATCTGTAGCGGGTGCTACAAAAAATGGTGGCATTGGCGGACGATCGCACATTCTCGCTAAATTGTTTGCACTCAAAGCCCAAAGTTCGATCGTCCGCTGCAACTGCTGCGACTTTAAACCCCACTAGCAACAGGTTCAGGCTTCTGCTGCGGCATCCGCCGCCCCAGCAGGGCCATCCGCACGCCGCCGGCAGGCCCTAAAGTCACCCCTCGGCGTTTGGCCTGTACGGGCTTTTTCTCGGCCAATACTAGGTCGAAATCCCGCAAAATGGTTGCCAGCACGAGTTTCATCTCCAACTGCGCCAGCGCCAAGCCGATACAGCGGCGACTGCCACCTCCAAAGGGTAAATACTCGTAGGGCGAGAATTGTTTCTCCAAAAAGCGTTCAGGTTTAAATTGCAGCGGTTCTGGATACAAATCCTCCCGTCTGTGGGTCAAATAAATCGAGCCGATGACAACCGTGCCCGGTTCGAGTTGATGTCCCATCAGTTCCACGGGCGTGAGCACTTCTCGCGCAAATGTCAGCATTCCCACCGGGTAAATTCGCAGCGTCTCCTGACAAACTGCACTCAGGTAAGGTAAGCGGAAAATCTCCATCGGGTCGGGATTTTCCCCCAAACTGTCCAATTCTTGCAGCAACTTCTGGCGCACCGAGGGCAAACTGTGAATCCAGTAAAACGCCCAAGCTAGGGCCGTTGCTGTGGTTTCGTGGCCTGCAAACAGCAGCGTCATCAACTCGTCGCGCAATTCTTCATTGGTCATTGGTTGCCCGTTTTCGTCGCGCGCGGTCATCATTAAGCTGAGAATGTCGGTGCGGTTGGCGTCTGGTTGGAGTCTGCGTTCTTCAATTTCCGCGTCCATCAGTTCGTCAATTTTCCGCCGCCGCTGTTTCATGCGTCCCCAAGGACTCCAAGAGCCCCAATCTTGCTGCATCCAGCCGAAAAACAGTATGCTCGATCGCAGGGGAGAGTTGGTCATATCGAGGACTGAGGCAAGTAGGGGCCTGATCTCTTCCAATCGCGGCCCGTCATCCATGCCGAAGACAGCTTGCAAGATTACCCGCATGGTGACTTCCTGCATCGCGCTGCGGGCTACAAAAGGTCGATCGACCGACCATTTGCTGGCAACATCTTGAGCGATATCGCAAATTAGTTGGCCGTAGTTCCGCATCCGTTCCCCGTGAAAGGGCGGCATCAATAATTGGCGCTCGCGTTTGTGCCTTTCTCCTGAGAGCATAATCATGGATTGCTCTCCCAGCATGGGTTTGAGAATATTATTCAGGCGGCCTGGAGCGTGAAACGCGTTGCTGTTGAGCATCTCCTGGACAGCTTGCGGGTGGTGGATCATCACCAATGGTTTCCCGTTGTTCACTTGAGCTGTGAAAATGTCGCCGTATTGTTTGGCACATTTATCCATGTATGTCAGCGGATCGCCGATCCATTGAATTAGCTGCACAAAGGGTGGATCTGTGGGGCCGTTAGGTAGTGTCATAGGAATTACCTGGGTGTGGGTCACAGGACTTAGCAGCATCAAAAAACCTCAAAGGGTTTCAAGGTTTATTCAATCCCTCCCAACCCTGTTTTTTAAAGGGAGAAGTGCGTCAGTCCCATCTCCAATAATTTTAATAGCTTATTCTCGAACGGTGTTCAAAATGTCCTCTCCAAGCTCTGTAAAACGCACAGTTTTGATTTGCCAAGGAGCATAACTGGTTAAAGTTTGGCGCACGCCCCCGAACAAACCTAACATCTGACAACTGGACAGATTTTGCAATTTCTGCCGCGAATTTCCCGATGCTCGCAGATCAACGGTAGCTATTCCCCGGCTGCGATCCATACTGAGCCGATAACCAACCAAACCAAGACTATCGAAAATCTGCTGCTTTAACACTTCATTAACCGCCGATGACATTAACTGGTTCTGTGGGCCTGTAACTGTTTCCGGCTTCAGAGTTTGACACAAATTATCTACCTTATAAACCGTAACGGTGGCAGTATTTTCTGAGAGGGTAGCACTGCCTAAAACTGAGGCAAAAGAGTTAGAAGGCTGCGTTAATTGACTCGATCGATCCTCAATTTGATTTCCCGTTAGCTGTAGGTGTTGGAAATGAGGGGCGCTGGCTGAGAGTTGCCTCTGGTTTTCGGTTGAGGTAGCTGCATCTGAGCTAGAACAACTGCTACCGCCCATCAAAATTAACCAAACGCCTAAATATCCTAACTGTTTGCAGATAAGGTTCATAGTTTTTAATATTCCACTAAACGTCAGTGTATGGAGGGTGAATTTTGGTGGTAGAAAGCACTTAGACCCTGATTACACTCACTTAGAAGTATTTCCCGCAGTACGGAGATGAAAACAAGTTAAGAGTTCTTTTTAATACCTGGATTTTAGTGTTATCTCCAGCAAGATGGGTTTTACCCTTCAGTGCAGTAACCCAGGAGTCTACCTGTCTCAGCAGATCAAGCTCGCGACCGAGCACGTAAGTGATATCAAATATCGTGTCACTAGGTGTGATGTACCCTTGCAATTCGAGCCATTCCAATATCTGAGGCAAAGAGCCTCTTTCCGGTTTGCGACAGCCCGAGCTGGATTAGTAGTAATGAGGACAGAATTGCGACTTGCGCGGGCATTTTAAGCTCGGCTTCGGAGCGTTTTTTTTAACAGCGCCGAAATCGCCGTTAGAGGAAACGTGCAAGTCGCGCACAATATCAAAACTTACGCATCAAGAGCAAAAAAACCGGGTTTTTTAACCAGGCATAAGGGCTACAACGAAGTGTTTTCGTAAAAACGGGTTTCTGGTCAAGTCGCGAATCACATAATTCCCAAGTCAGCGGAGTTGTAACGAATAAGCCTGTCAAGGGTGTTATCGCAGCATTCGGTAATTTTTGTGCCGAATCTCATAAAACACAGGGAAAAAATCATGAAACAGCAATTATGGACAAAAGTTTTGGCGGCAACAGCCATCGCCCTCAGCGGCCTGACGGTTGCTTCTGGACCGAGTTACGGTGGGGGATCACGGGGGGAAAGTGGATTCTGGTGCCGCACCTCGACCCGTGCGCCGGTGACGGTGTACCAAAACGCTCAAGGTGCCGTAGAGCCTTGGATTGAGTGGACTTCCGATTATTTCTCCGGTTCTGGCTACGATCCGGCTACTCGGTGTCAATTAGTGAGTCAACGCCTCGAAATCTATCGTCGCCAACGAATGCTTAAGTACATTACTGCGGGCCAAATGAACGGCCAGAACGTCATCTGCACGGCGAATCAAGTCAATGGGCGGTGTCAAAATTTGATTTATACCCTCAGACCTGGCCAAGACCCGATCGGCTCTTTGTATAATTTGTTGGCTTGGCGCCAAGGATATGTCGGGATGCCGTCTTTTGATGAAAGCAGTAAAATTCCTTACATTGATGTCAGCGAAAAGCTAGGGGAAAACACTGTTGATGGCGTGCAACTGCCCCCTTTTCCCCACCCTTCCGACAGCCTTAAAGATTGGCAAATTTTCCATCCGATCACCAATTCCAAGGATTGAGGTGGAAAATTTGGCGCGTCAAACAGCGGTACGCATCCCGACGGGAATATCTCCTGGTTCTGGGACGATCGTCCGTCCGCCAGCAGGGCCAAACCTATAGGGTGCTGACTAACTAGCACGTTGTGGCGATCGGACTTGTCACCGAGGACGGCCTCCTCTACCCACTGCTAGGAGTTCCGAGGCTGCTGGGCGATACCGATCGGGCGATCGTTCTGTTTCGCAGCGCGATCGAGTATAAAATAGCACGATTAAGCCTTGAGGCAGGAGCGGTGTCTGAGGCAATGCTGGTAGTCGGCTTTCCTGGGAGTGCTGAGGTTGGGAGTTTCGCTGACCACGAATTTCTTCATGTGGTACCCGCCACGTGATTTATCCGTCGAGTCAATCGAAAATCGAAAATCGAAAATCCTCAAGCCCCCGCATTTATCCGTGGGGCCGCCTCTAAAATCTAAAATCTAAAATCTAAAATCGATTGACGCGGGCTTCGTTTCGGTGCTGCTACCCAAATCTTTGCCTCAAGGTTATAGCTTGGGTTATAGAAATGAGGTTAAAATCGGTAGGAGTCGCGACCCGATTTTTAATACCAAAGGTTTCTTGATTGGGATTAACTGTAGGGGCAAGTATCGAGATCCAAATTTGGGCGTCTATGCTTTTGAAGAGGGAAGTGAACCAACAGCGGAATTATTGGAAAAAATGGTTAAATCCAGTTGGGTAATTCCGATTAGTATATATTTGCAGTTCGCCTCGTTTCATCTAGGGAGTTATCGATGAATGTGTGGAGTTTGCGGTTTGACGCGCTGACAATCATCTTGACAGGTGCATTAACAGTGACGGCGGTTGTCAGCCAACAATATGCTGCTTGTGCCAAAACAGCCGAAGAAATTGCCCAGCTAGCGACGTTGACAACTGTGGAAGTCAACAATACGCTGGGTTTTTTTGCTAGTGGATCGGGAGTAATTATTGCCAAACAGGGTAATATTTACACTGTTCTGACAGCTAATCATGTGGTGGCAAGCCTCGCTCAAAAATACAGCATTCGCACTCATTTGGAGAAGGACTATGCTGCGATTAGAATACAGCGCCTACCTAAAAATGACACGGATATAGACTTGGCTTTGATACAGTTTCAGAGCCGAGAACAGTATCCAGTAGCACCAATGGGCGAGTCAGAACGTGCTGTTGTTGGTTCTGCTATTTACGTTTCGGGCTATCCGCTGCCAATTTCGGGAGTTGAACGAAAACTTGAGTTTACGACTGGTATCATCTCTTCTCGCTTGGGCCGCGCCTCATCAGGGTATCGTCTGCGCTACCAAGCTGTAACCAGGCGCGGGATGAGCGGCGGGCCTGTATTTGATGCTGATGGCAGGGTAATAGGAATTCACGGCCAGGGGGATACTGTTGGCACAATTAGAAGTCAGTGGAACGGTCAGATTGAGGAGATAAAAACCGGGTTGAACGCGGCCATCCCGATCGATGCTTTTAGGGAGTTGCTTTCACAAAACAAGCGTAACGGCTTGGATATTCTCAGCAATCTTTCTATCAGTAGCGCCTCTGGTCAAAACCAACCGAATCTGGGTTATGGAGGATTTGTGTGCGATACCTCCACGGGCGAGCCGGTGACTGTGTATCAAAATCCGCAAGGGTTCAGGGAGCCTTGGATTCGCTGGAATTCTAATTTCTTTTCTAGTTCGGGTTACGATCCTCTAACTCGCTGCCAACAAGTGACTCAGCGCCTTGAGAATTATAACCGAAATAAACAGCTAAATTATGTGACTGTGGGTATGGTAAATAACCAGCAAGCGATTTGCACGACTAGCCGCGTTAATGGGCCTTGCGAAGGTTTGATCTACACGCTGCGCCGCGATCAAGATCCGACTCCTGCACTAAGCAGTTTTTTTGTTTGGCTGCGGAATCAAAAGGCTGTGCCTTCTCTTTCTGAAAGCGGTACTGTGCTGTATATCGATGTCCGGGAACGGCTGGAACAATTTTAGATTGGCGATTGGAGATTTTAGAGGGATTAGTAATGGGTAAACACAGACCCCCGACTTATTAAAAAAGTCGGGGGTCTCAAACAACTACTTATTAGCTGAAAATTTGAGAGATTTTACTTATTTATCATTAACATAATAGAACTCATGATTTTTTGGAACACGGAAGCTATAAAATTACTCTTACATTAATCTAACTCAAATTTTTCAGGTATCAAGCATGACAGCAACGACCCCGCAGGCAAAGTCAACAACGCCCGCTTTTTGCGAAGGCATTCAATATTTTTCTGAAACAGTCCCTGGTTTTGATACTTATGGGAAAACACCTGCGATCGCCCAGGGGAGCAAGTCGATCGCCGATCCTGCCGATCCCGTCGCCGTCTTTCAAACGATGCTGGGAGCAGACGCGCTGCGCTACCTGACACTGCAAGTCACCGCCAGCAAGGCATCGGGACATCCAGGGGGGTTTGCTAGCCAAGCTGAGGCTTATGCCGCTTTGGTGATGCTGGGACACAAGAACATTGTCACCGAAGTCGGCCATCACGCCCCCGGCTTTTACAGTGCCATGTTTCTCGATCGATCTTTGGAGGATATGGGAATTGTTAACGTGCAGCAAGTGCGCGATAAATTCCGAGAAAAAGACGGTTTGTTAGGACATCTTTCCGGTTTCATTCCCGGCCTTTTAGCACCGGCCGGCCCCCTCGGACAAGGGCAGCATTTCGCAATGGCTGGAGCACTTTTGCACCCCGACAAACTGTTTGCTTTCACAATGGGCGACGGCGGCATGGGCGAACCTTATCCGATGAGCAGCATGGCGCATTTCCACACTGCTTATCCCAAAGCTACTAACTTTTTGCCAGTGTTAGTTTGGAACGGATATTCTCAGGAACATCACAGCATGGTTTCGACTAAAACTAATGCTGAAATGATTGCTTATTGGCAAGGTAACGGTTTTGAAGAAGTTATCTTAGTTGATGCTAAGGAATTTGACGATAAAAATCAACCGGAAGATTATGTGGACAGCACTGCTTTTTCGCTCGAACAGCGCATGGCATTTACCAAAGCTGTTTTACAAGGAGTTGACAAAGCGGCAAAATCTGCTCTCGGCGGCAAATTAACTGTGTTTATTATCAAACAGTTAAAAGGTGCCGGCGTCCACGCGCGCGGAGCAAAATCTCACAACCTTTATCCGAAAGATACGCTAGATGCTCCGCACATTATCAGTGCTCTAAAAGATCGCGCTTTGACTGCTGCTGCTTGGCAATTGGTGCGGACAAATTGCGAGCGTGCGGGCGGCGGGCCGGCGGCGAAAACAGTTGTTACTGAGTTTACATTGCCGCTGGCAGATTTAGGCGAATTGCCTTTGGAAGAATTTGCAGTTGGGGGAGAACCGAAGATTTCGACAACAGCAATGGGGGTTTTGGTAGGGAAAGTGGGCGAGCGCGATCGTACTTTTCTTGTGACTAATGCTGACGGCAATGAAGCATCGGCAATTGCCAATATCAACCAAGCTCTCAAAATTATTCACCCTACGACAGATGACCTGTACAATCAATCGCCCAACGGTCAAGTTTACGAACCTTTGAGCGAAGATGCTTGCGCCGGTTTAGCTGTAGGTTTATCGCTATTCGGAGCGCGGAGTTTGTGGTGTTCCTACGAATCTTTTGCCATCAATGGTTTACCAATTTGGCAAACTGTAACCCAAGCAATGGCAGAATTGCGCCGTCCAACTCCGGCAACTGTAACTTTATTTACAGCGGGTGCATTGGAACAAGGCCGCAACGGTTGGACGCACCAGAGGCCGGAAATTGAGGCTTATTTTGCGGCGATGATGCGGAACGGAAATGTGTTTCCTTTGTTTCCACCGGATGCTAACAGCATTCAAGCTTGTTACGAGTGGGCTTTGACTGCTAAAAATAAGGGAGTTGTGATTACTGCAAGCAAGTCGCCACTGCCAATTCGCACTACTTTTGAACAGACTCGCCAAGGTTTGCAAGACGGTGGAATAGTGCTACACGAAATAGCAGGAGATAAGAAAGTTGTGTTTGCAGTTGTCGGCGACATGACGTTAATGCCAGTGTTTGAAGCGGCGGCATTTTTGGAAACAGAAGGGATTGGAGTGCGGATTGTTTCTGTTGTGAATCCCCGGCGTTTGTACCGTGCTAGCGATGTTGCTTGGGATACTTGTTCGGAAGCTGACGGCGGCTTTTTGAGCGATGAGAAATTTGCCGAAATGTTTGGCGGAGATGCCTTGATTGGCGTGACAGGCGGCGCTTCTGGGATGTTGGAACCTGTGATGCTCCGCAGCAATTGCCAGCGGGATACTTTCGCTTGGAAGCGGGGGGAAACTACTGCTAGTGCTGGTCAGTTGATGGCGTTTAATGGGTTGACTGCTGAGGCGTTGACTAAAAGGGCGATCGAGCTAGTTCATTAAGTTAGAATGTGAGTGAATGCCCCTGCCTGGTTTGTGCTGGGTAGGGGCTAGTAATATTCAAATAGGATGGTGATACCTATGACAGCACAACTTTTAGAAGAAATAGGTACGCTTGCAGAACAGCGATTGATTCTCCCCGGTTATTATACTTGGGAGCAATTTGAGGATCTCGAATCTTTGATGGCCGACTCTCCGGGTTTGCGGATAACTTATCTTGATGGGTGGATCGAGTTTATGACACTGGGCGAAGCACATGAGACAATCAGTTGTATTCTTAATTTTTTGCTACAACTCTACTTTTGTGAAATGGGAATTGAATATATTCCTGTAGGAAGTGCCACTCGCAGAGACCGGGCAAGAGATGTATCATTTGAACCTGATGAGTCTTATTATATAGGTTCAAGAAAAGAGCATCCCGATTTAGCCGTGGAAGTAACGATTACTAGCGGTAGCACAAATAAACTCGCTAAATATCTGCGACTTCGCATTCCTGAAGTCTGGTTTTGGGAAAATAATCAGTTGGCTGTCTATGGGTTGCGGGAGGATAATTATGAGCAAGTTTTAAGAAGTGAGTTGCTGCCGGAATTGGATTTAGAATTGTTGGTACGCTGCGTTTTAATGCCTTCAAGGATTGAGGCAAGAACTGAGTTTATTCAGGGAATTAGGCAACAGTAATGTGGTCGATTAATAAAATTTACGCAACAAATTGCTTGATCTGCTATAATTGCAGGGTTAAACACTGACTTTTTGTCAAGCGTAACGCAACACTGTAGAATAGCTAAGTATTCCTATTCTACAGAAATGGTTATACATAACAAAATTTAACACACCTTGAACTATGTCCCTGCAAGATGAAATTGATAAAACAAGGCAAGAAATTCGGACTGATGGCTACTCAATGTCTATTGGAGAGTGGATCAGCCTTTATGAAAATAGTGAGATCGATATCCATCCAGATTTTCAAAGATTTTTTCGTTGGTCCGATCACCAAAAATCAACCTTCATAGAATCGATTTTGCTAGGTATACCTATTCCACCAATTTTTGTTAGCCAAAGAGATGATGGTGTTTGGGATGTTGTAGATGGTGTTCAGAGACTATCAACAATATATGAATTTGTCGGTATTTTGAAAAAAGATGAATCCGAAAACAATACACAGCCAGTAGCTTTACAAAAAACTACATATTTAGCTTCTTTAGAAGGCAAAAAATGGGACGACCCAAAGGATCGAGATAATTCTTTCACCCAAGCACAGCGTTTATTGATTAAACGCTCAAAAATTGCTGTCAATATTGTTCAGAAAGAAAGCGATGAAATGATTAAATATGAGCTATTTCAGCGACTGAATACAGGAGGTTCAGTTGCTACACCTCAAGAAGTGAGAAATTGCATTCTTTTGATGTTGAATAAAGATTTATATCACTTGATGCGTTCACTGGCAGATTATGAACCCTTCAAAAAATGCACTGCTTTAAGTGATAGACTCTATGAAGAACAGTATGATATGGAATTAGTATTACGTTTCATACTTCTATTTGATAAGGATGATATCAGCGTTAAAAAATTGGGTGGTGATGTTCACGTTTTCCTAACCGAAAAAATGCGTAAAGTTGCTTCTAATAAAGAGTTAGATTATCACCACATAGAAACCGCATTCAAGACAACATTCGATCTTCTTGATGAAACTATAGGTGAGGATAGTTTCAAGAAATATAAACCTGAACAAGACAGGTTTTTGGGTGGTTTTCTATTATCGGCATATGAAGTGGTAGCATTGGGAATCGGATACAACTATAAACATCTACCTCAAACAAACCTGATATCTGATAAAATAAAAGGTATTTGGTCGCATCCAACTTATCAAACACGGTCGGGAGGAGGGTTCAATGCTACAAGACGTTTACCTTACCTAATTCCGCTGGGTAGAGAAGTATTTTCCCCCTAATGAGTATCCGAACTGCTGAACAATTAAGTGATAAGCTTTCCACCGATCTTGCTTGGCGAAAGAAGGAACTTTCGGAACTCAAATCCTTGGTAGAATCGAGAAATGTTTCTTCTTCAAGGCATAGTGCGTTGATTCGGAGTGGAATATGTATTCTCTATGCCCATTGGGAAGGTTTTGTCAAATTAGCATCAAATAGTTACCTAGAGTATGTTGCGATGCAAAAGCTTCGCTACGATCAGCTTAGTAGCAATTTTCTAGCTCTGGCAATGAAGACAAAATTGAATGAGGCTAAAGACACCAATAAACCATCATTATATATACCTGTTTGTGATTTCTTCCTTTCTAACTTACATACTAAATGCTCTTTGCCATACAAAGACAAAGATGCAATTTCTACTGCATCCAATCTGTCTTCTGACATTTTGCAAGAAATAAGTTATACTCTGGGGATAGAGTTTTCTGTATACTCTACTAAGCGGGTATTAATCGATATCAAGCTTTTGAAAACAAGAAACGAAATTGCACATGGTAACTATTTGACTGTTGACAGAGAAGAGTATATAGAGTTACACACAGAAATTATGGCAATGCTTGATGTATTTCGTAATCAGATAGAAAATGCTGCTGTTAATAAGGATTATATGCGGAATTCACCTTAGATAAGTTATTTTTTTAGAGTGGTTTGAAGCTTAGTCGCGGATGTACAATCGCCAATCCCAGCATTTAGTTCATTTCACATTGAATTACCGATACAACCAGATGTACGATCGAGCATAAGGGTAAAGTTGAGCCGACACGGACAACCATTGGCTCTCATAAACAACCTTTGCGCGATTGACTCCAACGATTGGTTAGACTTGTAGGCGTAAAGTTACTAAATTATTCCTATCTCTCTTCCTTCATCTGCGTGAATCAGCGTCAATCCCTTGTCATCTACGGTTAAAATTTTCTCTTTTTTTCACCGCAGATGAGGGCAGATAAACACAGATTAACGCAGATGGATTAGATCGAGTCCGGTGGCACCGTTCGTGATTTTTGGCTGTTGACTGGATTTGACGCCCGATGATGCTACCGGATTTGATATGATACGATTCTAGAGCTATACGTGCAGCTTTAACCTAATGCTGAGGGGATAATTTATTCTGAAGTTTTTCTGGGTTTGCTGTTAAATAACTTTGCTTTGTTAGCTGGGAATGTAGCGAGAGTGCTAGAGGTTGTGCTGCGACTGGACATCAATATTGTGTGAAATATGTGTTTTAATTTTATTGATTTTTTTCCCCGCAAGCCATCAACCAAAAACTCATCATCGATCGATCGCCCGCAGCGACAAACTCATCCCGCGAAACCAGATAGCTGGCTATTTCCGACTCTGAAATCAGCCCTTGTTTGACCAATTGCAAAATGGGCCCGGAGTCAAGTAAAGGTTGGAACGCTTCAATTCCTATTATATCGCTGTGGCTGACAACGGCTTCTAAATCAACGCTAACAAACCCAGCTTCTTTGAGAATGCGGCACAGATTTCGCCCGACGGATAAATTGCCGCCCCGCGATGCCATTACCTGCTTGAATTTCTCCCTGACAATCTGGACTGACAGGGGGGGATTTGTCAGCCAAAACAGATCCGCATCGCTATCAATAATCACCAGTTTTCCCCCAGGCTTCAAGATGCGGAATATTTCTCTAGCTGCTGCGACGGGCTCTGGGAGGTGAACGAACAGCAAACGGGCGATCGCAAAATCGAAAGTGTTAGCCGCCAAACCAGTATCCGCAATAGATGCTTGGATGCGATTTACTCGATCGCCCCCTTTGTCCTGCAAATATGCTACTGCTTTTTCGTGCAGTACCGGGTCAATTTCTACCGCTGTTACCGAACTGTTTGGCAGCAATTCTAACAGTTTTTCGGTGAAAAATCCCGGCCCGCTACCGGCTTCTAAAACATTCATCCCGTCGGCTAAACCGAACCACTTTAAAGTGCGCGCTTCCTTTTCCCAACTGAGGAGAACTTGAGCTTTTAACCGTTGGATTTCTCCCTCAAATTCCAGATTGTACGTGATCGCTTGATACGAACCTTCTGCTGGCATGAAATTATCCTTATTTTTACTAGGATACCAGGATTATAATAGAAATATAATCAAATCTCCGATCGAGTTATCTGTGCGTAAGATCGTTTCCGGTGGCATGGGAATGATTTAACCACAGAGGACGCAGAGAACGCAGAGTTCGAGAAGAGAGAGATCAATAATTCCGATGAAGTGCGGATTTTGCAACACAATCATCAGAACTGCGCTTTAGCGCAATTCTCGTTGCCGACCTCCACAACCACAGTTGGCGGACAGATGCAGGACGGAAACCCGGTAATTCCTCTATTGTAAGAAGATGACGGATTACCTAAACTAAAGACGCTGATTTTCCGGCATCCCTTACTATTTTTATTTTATGCACTATGCCCAAAACTCTAGCTCAACCGGAGAAACGAACATTTTTAGTTGTGGATGACCATGCGATGGTGTTAGGTGGCACGCTTAACATTCTGAAGCAAGAATATCCAGAGGCAGACATTCTGACGGCTCCGACTGCTCAGGCAGCCCTTCAGCAAATAGCGCAGACTACCCCGGATTTGGTGATTGTGGATCTGGTGATGCCAGAGACGAGCGGCGCAATAGCTCAAGCAAATTCAGGGCTTCAACTCCTCAAAACGTTGATGGAGCAGTATCCGAGTCTGAATATTGTGGTGCAGAGTGCCCATGTTCGGACTTTAGTTTGGCTGAAACCGTCGATCGACAATCACATGGGCGGCTTCACAGTTGTCGATAAGAGTCAGCCGATGAAAGACTTGCTGGCAATGGTTGATTGGGCGCTGCACGAGCGGATTTATACACCCAGAGAGATCCGCAATGGGCTGCAACTCAAACCCGCCTGGATGCAGGTGTTGCAATTTGCTTTTCAAGAGAGCTTACAGGATACTGCGATCGCCAAACGGATGAATGTTTCTGAACGCACTGTGCAGTATTACTGGACTAAGATTCGAGATGTGCTAGAGGTGTATCCTGATGATAATAAGAATCTGCGGATTCAAACGGAAGTGCGAGCTAGGGAACAAGGATTGATTGATTAGTGATATCAAGTCTGGTTAATTACTTATAAATCCTGTAGGGGCATCGGGCATCGGGCATCGGGCATCGGGCATCGGCCAAACAGTCGTACAAAAGTATGATAACTATTCAACCGGACATTATTATGAAGCCCGATCGATGGCAAGCAGTGAAAGCGGGCGTCACGACTTGGGGACGAGGAGCGCTTCCAGGGGTGATGGTGATTGTCGCTGTGATGATGGCTAGATTGAGCGGTGCGCTTCAGTTTTGGGAGTTGGTTGCGTTCGATCGATTTCTGCGTTTGCGTCCTCCTGAGTCAATGGATGAACGGATTGTAATTGTCGGCATCACTGAGGAAGATATTCAACGCGCTAGAACTTATCCGATTCCCGATCGCGATATTGCCGATTTACTCAAACGCTTGCAAACGTATCAACCGATCGCGATCGGGCTGGATATTGTCCGCGATATTCCGGTGGAACCAGGTCATGCTGAACTAAAATCGGTGTTTCGCAGCAGCAAGAATGCGATCGGAGTGGAGATTGCTTTGCCCGATCGCAGTGGCTTTATCGTCAAACCTCCGCCCGCGCTACCACCCGAACAGGTTGGCTTTGCAGATTTCGTACTAGATGCGGATGGCTACCAGCGCCGCAGTTTATTGGGCACTAACAACGATCGACAGGAATACCGTTTTTCCTTCGCGCTCCGGCTGGCCGAACTCTATTTAGCAACCCGAGGAATTAAGCTAGGTAATGGAATTCGCGATCCGGAGGCGATGCGCTTTGGCAGCATTGAATTTACCAGAGTGCAGTCAAACTCTGGCGGATATGTGGGGGCGGATGCAGGCGGGAACCAAATTTTACTGAATGTTCGCAGCGGGACAATGCCATTTCGCGTGCTTTCCCTGGCCCAAATCAAATCGGGACAGGTCAACCCGAACTGGATTCGAGGCAAAATTGTGCTGATTGGGATGATGTCTTTTAGCGCGAAGGATTTGGCAAGTTCGGGTGCGATCGCAGGTATCAATCCCGGACGCATTTACGGAGTCGAAATGCAAGCCCACGAAACCAGCCAGATGATTAGCGCGGTGCTCGATCGGCGGCCGTTGCTTCAGGTTTGGGGGGAGGGCTGGGAAACGCTCTGGATTGCGGTCTGGGGACTGTTGGGGATGAGTTTGGGACAATTTCTGCGATCGCCCTGG
The DNA here is from genome assembly GCF_036705145.1 of Microcoleus sp. B5-D4. Taxonomy (NCBI): domain Bacteria; kingdom Bacillati; phylum Cyanobacteriota; class Cyanophyceae; order Oscillatoriales; family Microcoleaceae; genus Microcoleus; species Microcoleus sp. B5-D4. Next base: position 79,126 of record NZ_JAUBTV010000025.1, read on the forward strand.
AAAATTGTGATCGGGCTCTTAGTCGCAAGCATTAGCCCGATCGCGCTCTGTTACTGGCTGATTCTTTTGGGATGGTGGGTGCCGATCGTACCTGTATTGCTCGTACTCGTGTTGAATGGGGCTGGGTTGACGGCAGCGTTATTTTATCGCCACGAACAGGAACTCCGACTGCGGTTGGAGGAACGTCAATTTGCGATCGAGCAGACCTTTAATGCAATTCATAGCGGCCCGTTACAAACATTGGTTGTGATTTTGAGAACTGCTCAAGAACAAGCCACACCGCCGTTATTTCTACCGGAGTTGCAACGCTTGAATCAAGAATTGCGGGCAGTTTACGGCTCTGTGCAACGAGACGCGATCGCAGATGAACCGCATCTCCGCATGGGAAGTGCGATCGAATTGGCCCTGCAGGCTCCATTGCATGAATTGCTCTACAAGGTCTATTCCAACACGCTCGAACAAGAACTGCCTTACCTCAAAACGCTCAAATTCAAAATTGTGCAGTTCGATCCCTTGAACACCTCGCATCTGCGGTTGGAACACAAGCGAGCACTCTGCCGCTTTCTGGAAGAAGCGCTCTGCAATGTCGGCAAACACGCGATCGAAGCCACTCGCTTGACCGTAATTTGCACTCAAGAAGGCGATCGGCAGGTGATTCGGGTGGCGGATAATGGTAGGGGGAAACCGTCTCAGTCAGAAACGCTTAGCTTGGCTCAAATGGATCGAGACCGGGAAATAACAGAAGATCCAAACCCTAAACTTCAACCTTCAGGATTAGGAACCCAGCTTGCAAAGAACTTAGCCAAACAGTTAGGCGGAGCATTTCGGCGCTACCCGAATCAACCGAAGGGGACAGTGTGCGAGTTAACCTGGTCAGCGAAACGGCGGTGGTTCTGGTAATTGGTTGGGTTCACCCTTGTCAAATCGGAGCTAATTGAGATGAGATATTGCAGCATTCTCAATTAGCCGTAGGGGCGGGTTCACCAACAATATCTAACAAGTACCCACAATCTGAATAAACCCGCCCCCACCCAACAGTAAATCGCAATCTACCTCTTTTAAGATACAAGGGGCGGGTTCGCCAACAGTCAAAAACGTAGCAAATAGGTTAAATAAACCCGCCCGACTCCGAATAACCCCCAAATCGATCGTGCTGCAAGATGTCATATCTAACTGACATCTTGTACCAATGTCAGCAAGGGGATTTTTCATGGGGCAGGGCGGGTTTATTTAACCTGTCTGCAAGCTTTAAGGCCCTTGGCGAACCCGCCCCTACGGCTTGCTGACACCAATATCTTTGCACCTTCCCGCAAACGAAGCTTGTGGGCAGTCCTCTATGGTGTTTGTGTATTGTTGATTACTGTAGAAATAGTTACAGAGGGAATTGCGATGATGACTCACGAGTTGAAGCGTCGAACCATTTACTCTGCCGGCATTGCGAGTTTAATGCTGAGTGTTTCGTTCTGGATCGCTCCTGTAGTGCTGGCAAAATACACTCCTCCTGAAAACCCTTCTAAACCAAAAGACACGGGGACGAATACGACTCGCGGCGGCAGTTGTGAAGCTAATTCATCGGCGAGATTGACTGCCTTAGTGCCGTTTAGCCATGTAGGAGAGACGATTTCTGGGCATCCGACCTTTACCTGGTTTGTACCCGATCGCACTCCCCGTCCGCTGCAATTGAGGCTGTTTACTCGCACGGGACAACTTCTCTACAGAACCGAGATGCAGAGTCAGCCAGGAATCATGTCGGTTGCTTTGCCCTCAAATCTGCCCCAACTGTCGATCGGGCAATCCTATCAGTGGCAAGTGGTGTTGGTGTGCGATCCGAATGTTCCTTCGAGGAATGTGGTGGCGGCTGCAGAAATCCAAGTCGTTGGGCCTGCGGCGTCGTTGCAGACTCAACTTGCAGCCGCCCAAACTCCCCAACAGCGGATCGACCTGTATGCGGAGTCTGGGCTGTGGTATGACGCGATCGCAGAAGCGCGGAAAACTTCTGAGACTTCTCAAAACCAAGCGGCCGTGCTGGAATTGCTAGATGCTCTCGCTAGTTCGGAAGCCGAACCTTTGAAGGAATGGAGCGATCGATTGCGACAAATTAGGGCGATCGAACAACAGCGTCAAGGACAGCGCCAACCCCCTCAACCCAAACCCTAAATCCCATGAAGCCTTTCTCGCTAAAACTGCTCAAATCCAGTAATCGTAAAGTGCGATCAGGCTTTCTCTTTCCCCTCGCCTTTTGCCTTTTGTCTGTTGCCTTTTACATTCCTCCGCATTTCTCACTCCCGGCTGCTGCTCAAACTACGGATGCTCGTCAAGCAGAGGCCGATCGACTGTGGCAGCAGGGCAACCAACAATTTCAGACTCGCCAATTCCCGGCAGCGCTAAATTCTTGGCAACAGGCACTGCAAATTTATCGCGCCCTCAAAAACCACGAAGGGGAAGGTGGGGTACTGAACAATTTGGGAGGTGCTTACCGCTATCTGGGCAACTATGCCAAAGCCATTGAGTATATGCAGCAGAGTTTAGTCATCACCCGCGAAATTAAAGACCGCGACGGAGAATGGGCAGCACTAGGCAATTTGGGAATCGCTTACAAATCTCTGGGCAATTATGCCAAAGCGATCGAGTATGGACAGCAGACTTACTAAAATCCTCGACATTTCTGGATAAATCCCGAAATAGCTCAGTAAGTCCCGGCTTTCGTTATTAGGGAGCGTTAAAGTTCATACCTTGGGGTGCGTGCCAGCCCCAAGCACTATAACTTCGCAGTTAAACAGGCAAGGATTTGTAAAGCCAGTGCTGTGGAGAAAGTACCGCCCAATAACTATGCCGAGGCAACCTTTACTAATTAGGAATAGACGCAACCATGTCTAAAACCCCCAATCAAGTATTCGTACTTGACGCTGACAAAAAACCTCTAACTCCGTGCCTGCCAGTGATAGCTAGAAAGCTGTTAAATGCAGGCAAAGCAAAGGTTTTCAGACTGTACCCATTTACAATTATTCTGGGAAAATCGGTCAACGATCTACCAGAACCAATTGAAATCCGCATCGACCCTGGTAGCAAAACGAATGGCATAGCTTTGGTTCAGGGAACCCAAGTCATTTGGGGCGCCCAAGTCACCCATCGGGGTCAAGCCATCAAATCTCGACTTGAAACCCGTCGAGCCGTTCGACGCAACCGCCGTAACCGCAAAACTCGTTATCGAAAAGCGAGATTCTTAAATCGTACTCGTCCGAAAGGCTGGCTGCCTCCGAGCTTGCAGCACCGAGTATTAACGACTATGACGTGGGTTTCTCGCCTTCGCAAGCTAGCACCCATCCAATCAATTGCTTTCGAGTTAGTAAGCTTTGACACTCAAAAAATGCAAAATCCAGAGATTTCTGGCGTTGAGTATCAGCAAGGGGAATTGCAAGGCTACGAGGTTAGGCAATACTTACTCGAAAAATGGAATCGGAAGTGTGCTTACTGTGGTAGTGAAAATTTACCGCTGCAAGTCGAACATATCAACCCACGCGCCAAGGGCGGCAGTAATCGTGTTTCCAACCTGTGCTTAGCTTGCGAAAAATGTAACCTCAAAAAGGGGACTCAAGATGTCAAGGATTTTCTTAAGAAAAAGCCCGAAGTTCTCAAGAAAATAATGAGTCAAGCTAAAACCCCATTGAAAGATGCAGCGGCAGTTAACGC